>JAKLPV010000161.1 GCA_022013685.1 Anaerolineae bacterium | reverse complement strand
TTAGCCACCAACAAGGTGTCCAAGTCTTGTTTGTAGGTGTTGCCTGTTTGCTTCAGGCAATTTGAAATTGCTTCGTGGAACTGTTCATAGTGAGCGTAATAGTGGTTATAAAGGGTTTTCTTCTTTACGAATTTCCATAACCGCTCAATCAGATTGAGATTTGGAGAATAAGGCGGTAGAAAGATAATCTGAATTCCTAATTTCCGCGCAGTTTCTATAACGAGCGCACAGCGTTGATAGCGAGCATTATCCATGATGACCACAATCGGTAAATTCTGAAAGAGATCGTGCAGTTTTTGCAATAACGCACAGACAGAGACAGCATTGATGTAACCATGGTCAGTAATCGTAACCACTTCTTTTGTGACCGCATTCAAGGCACCCAAAACGCTAAAGCGTTGTCTGCCGCTGGCCGCCTTGATAAAACGCACTGTGAGCGAATAGAGATAGCCAAGAAAAGGTAGCATGACAAAATGAGCGGCATCCACAAAGAAAAGATGGAGCTTCCCGGCTTGGGCTTGCTCAACCAGCGGTTCCAAAATTTCTGTTTTGAAGGTCTCCTGGGCTTCAATATCGGCTTTGACCGGGATTTGTTTCACCTTTCTGCGGCGAATCCGGCTTTTTTTAGAAATTCACGCACCTGCGGCAAGGAACGCTGAATACCGGTCAACTCTTTTATCCTGGCCTGGGCTTCCTTATGGGTTGCCGGTGGTTCTTTTTCCAAATGCGCAATAATCTCGTCTTTCTTTTCCATCAACCGATTGGGCTTCCCTTTGTAATTCAATTCCTTCAACGCTTCAACTCGCCCGGTCTCAGCACCATTCAAAAAGGTGTCAAAATATTTCCGCAATGTTGTTGGGCAAATACCCAGTCTTTCGCCAATTTTCGCATGTGGCAGCTCTTCGGCTTTGAGCAGCAAGGCTTGCGTTCGTCGGCGTACCAGCGCATGTTTATGATAAAGGCTTTCGTATCTCAACTGCGTTATTTCTGCTTCTGTAAATTTTATCCGGCGCATAGCTTCTCTCTGAGAGGTTATTCTTTCTTGCGCGGCAATTATCCCAGACTTATCCTCTTTCGTAAACCATAATGCCAGTTATTATCCTTCTTTAGTATACTTTCGACAAACTCCTCCTGGCCGGATCTGGCTGCGGGATAATTGTTATTTGTGCTGTGCTTGGTGTGTTTATCTACCTCTGGCAAAATCCATCCGCATCGCGCTCACAGCCCACACCTGTTGGGGACTCAGGTTTTCCAACTGTTCCGCCAACCTCCGCCGCGCTAGAATTTGATTTTCCCACGGCGACCCTGGCGCCGAAGCTGGAAGAGCAACCTACGCTTACGCTGATTCCCTCGCCAGTTCCCAGCTTCGGAGACAGCCCACTCCCATCTGGCAAAATCGTTTACACCTGTTTTGTCAAACAGATCGATCAAATCTGCATCATGAATGCGGATGGGTCCGGGCAAACACAAATTACACAGATGGAAGCGACCGCCTTTTATGCATCGCTCTCCCCGAACGGAGAAACGGTTTACTTTTCTTCTCGACAGAGCGGAAACTTTGAAATTTATTCGATCCGGGTCGATGGCAAAGAGATGGAACGCCTGACCAAAGGCCTTGGCGCGCTGTATGCCCCCGAGCTTTCTCCAGACGGACAACAAATCGTATTCACAAACGGCTCATCAGGAATATGGGTGATGAAACCCAATGGGAACGCTCCGCGAGCCATTACCACGAAAAACGATATCGATCCCACCTGGTCGCCGGACGGTTCAATGATCGCTTTTGCTTCATCCCGGCAGGGAAAGCGGCAGTTGTTTGTCATGAACGCAGACGGCTCGAAAATTCGCCAGGTGACGAATTTGGAGGATATGGGCGGGCGCAGTACCTGGTCGGCAGACGGAAAAAAACTGGCCTTTTATGCCGGGCCTGCCGGAGACCATAATATTTATACGATCAATATTGACGGCACGGGCTTGACGCAGCTTACTTACAGTGGAGACAATCTCGGCCCAAGCTGGTCGCCGGATGGGAACTGGATCGCCTTCACCTCGTTTCGGGACGGCAATAACGAAATCTATATCATGCGCCCGGACGGGACAAACCCGACTCGTTTGACGAATAATTCAACTTCGGAGTGGCAGCCTCGTTGGGGAAGATAGCCAGCGAATTTATTCGTCGCTTTCCTCCCAAACGGAGTGGTAGGCCCCAATCGCTTCAAAATAATCAACCATGCGACGATAAAACGTGTGCGCCACGATCGTGGCGCTGTCGCCGATCACGATCAGCTTGCGGCGGGCGCGCGTCAGGGCCACGTTCATCCGGCGGATGTCGGCCAGGAAGCCGATCTCGGTCTCGCGGTTTGAACGCACCAGCGAGACGATCACTGCTTCTTTTTCGCGGCCCTGGAAGCCGTCCACGCTGTCCACTTCAACTTCGCTGTGGGGGATAAGCTGCCGCAACAGCCGCACCTGGGCAGAGTACGGCGCGATGACCGCTATCGCCGCTGGAGGCAGCCCCGTGGCAAGCAGCGCTTCCAGTTTTTTGACCACTAATTCTGCTTCGAGTGGGTTTAGCGGGCTGTCGCCCTCAGGTTCGGATTCTTCTTCGTAATTCGCCCCGGCAGTATCGATAAAAGTAACCGGCGTTGCGGTCAACTCGTTTGCGGCGACGCCGGGCAAATCTTGCAACAGATGATTCTCCACCAAGGCATCCGCTTGCAGGCTGCCGTCGTACAGTTCATCGGATGGGAACTGCATGATGGCCCGGTTCATGCGGTATTGAGTTGTCAGTTGCCGCGAAATGCCCGCGCCAAGCTGGTTGAGCAGGCGCTCGGGCAGGCTGATGCTGAATCCCTGGGCGGCGGCCTGGGTCGAGAGGATCGTCGGTGGGAGCTGTTTGTGGTCGCCGGCCAGCACCAGACGGTCGGCATATTGCAAAGGCCCCCAGGCGGCCGCTTCGGTGGTCTGGTTGGCTTCATCAATGATGCACCAGTCAAAGCGGCGATCCCCGATCAGGGAACGATCCAGCCCGGTGACGGTGGCGCAGATAATGTGTGCGCCGTCCAACAGGCGCGCGATGACCATCTCTTCGATCTTGCGGGCATCGGCCAGCATCAATTTGGCTTCCTGCCGCATGGCCTGGCGCGCGCCTCGTTCTGGTTTGGCGCGCGTGAATCGGGCGGCGTGATCGCGCAGGGAATGGGCTTCACGCACCAATTTTCGGGCCACTTTGACTTCAGAGTCGTTTTCAACGAGCTGGTCAAGCGTGTGTTCGCGCAATTCGGGCAGGACGCGCGCCGGATGTCCGAGCCGGATCGCCTTCTCACCGGCAGCCAGCAGTCGTTCGAAGAGATTATCGACGGCGATATTGCTGGGCGCGACAGCCAGCACGCGCTCGCCGCGCTTTGTGATCTGGCGGATGAGCTCCACGACGGTGGTGGTTTTTCCTGTGCCGGGCGGGCCATGCAAAATTGCAATATCATCTGCCGACAGGGCGAAGCGCACTGCTTCGAGCTGGGATTCGTTGACGAAACGGCTGAGCGGCTGCGGGGAGTCTGATCCGCGAAAGATTGGGGGACGGAACCCGAGCAAAACGTCGCGCAATTCGGCCAAACGGGACCCGCTGGCAGCGGCGGCTTTCTCCAAGCCCTGGCGTTGACGCTGGCGCGAGACCTCGTCGCTCGAGCGGTCGAGCCGGAAGCTGGGACGCTCGCTTTCGCTTTCGGGCCATTGCGAGAAAGCAACCTGAATGCTATCTCTTTGGATACGGCTGACGATGCCGCGCCAGCCTTCAGTGCGAGTACCTTCTTCTGACAGGATGACCGGCGAGCCGGGGCCGAGGCGCGTCCAGGGCAGGGACAGGGTCTGGTTGCGCTTGCCCAGGGTCAGCAAAATGCGCCCGCCCAGCCCGGCGTCTTCATCGCGGATAACGAGGTTGGTCAATGTGCCGCCCGCAGCTTCAGCGGCGGAGGGGGAGCGGCGCTGAAAATCGCGCAGAGCCTGCTGCTTTTCGGCTTCGGCTTCGAGTTCGAGCCAGTCGATCAGTTGTTGGAAGTGAGGTGTTGTCAAGCGAATCCGGACTCCGATTTATCAGCGCCTTTTTCGAAAATTTCAAAATAGCCCTTGTCCAGTTCGTCGTCTGACAGGTGGGCGTAGCGCTGCGTGACGCTGATGTTGGTGTGGCGGGCCAGTTCCTGGGCCAGTTTCAGGTTGCCTGAAGCGCGCAAAACGGTCGTCACAAAATAGTGGCGGAAGGAGTGCGGAGTGATGTTGATGACTTGCCCGGAACCGGTCGCAGGATCAGATTCGTCGCCGAGCGCTTCGCGGACGCGGTCTTCGACGATATGGCGGCCTGTGGCGGTGGTCATCGGTTTGACCTTTTTGCCTGCGCCTTTGTCGTGGCGCGCAAAAAGCGGCAGGGAACCGAGCGGACGGCCAGAACCGCCATCCAGTTTGGCGCGCGCCGAGAGGTAATCCTTGAGCGCGGACAGGGACCGGCTCGAAAAGCGAATGACCGCCTGTTTGTCGCCTTTGCCGATGATGATGGCGCGGCCTTCGTTCCAATCAACATCCCCGCGCCGCAGGCCACAGATCTCGTGTACGCGCAGACCGGTATCAGCCAGTGTGACCAAAAAAGCCCGGTCGCGCAAAAAGCGTAATTTTTCTGCTGGCGTACCTTCGTCCTCCGTCCTTGGTCCTTCGTCGCCCTTCAACATATATTCCAGCACCGACTCAATCGCCTCGCGCGGGAACTGTGGCAGGCGCTGGCCGGTTTTCCGTCCGCGCATGCGCACCAACTGTCGGACGCGGTGCAGGTTGGGGGAGGAGAGCCCTTCGGCAGCCAGGTACTCGTAAAAGCCGACGGTAGCTTGCAGGTAGAGCTGCTCGGTGGCCGGGGCGAGCTCCTTGAGCCAGGCCGCGAACCAGCCGACGGCCTCTTCGCCCAGCTCGTCAACCGGAGCGTTCTCAGCGTCGATTTTGTTGTCGGCCAGCAAGGCAGAGAAGGCGCGCAGCGCAAATCCGTACGTATCGGATGTATTTTTGCTGCGCGCGCCATCCACCATGGACAGATATTGCCGGATAGCCTGCTGGATGGTTGTCATGGCTTTATTATCCTGTGTTTTGGCTTCTTTTGGGGTCGAAACGTGGTTAGTTAACTTACTTAATTATATACTTGGATTCGCGCGTCTTGCGTATAGCTTATCGTTTTGACGGTTCACTGATCAACGAAATTTTAGCGTCAGCAAACGTCGCCACGGAGCGAACTCAGCAGGGGGCTTTGCGTATTGGCGGGGGAGCAGGCTCAAATATAACATCGTGTAGTGGTGCGCGCTCTGGATGTTAAAAAATGTCCGCAAAACCTTAAAGAATGATGGGGAGGCTGTTGATCGGCTCATATTGCTACACGGAATATTTTTCTGCATACAAACCCTGCCTGTTGCCGTCTTGCCTTGCCAACCCGCGGACTTATGCCGGGAATCCCGTAAAATCTGACGCCAGCGACGATTCTGTGACCTGTTTGGATTATATCATATTGTTTCTATTAATTATACTTAAGTGAAACATAAAGCAGGGAATAGAGAAAAGAGAATGGAGAGCAGTCCCCCACTGATTGAGGCGTGTAAGCGCTGAAATGTAAAGAATGAAGCCTGAACAATCGGGTTGCTGTGTTCTTTTTTGCCTTTCATTCATCCTTCTGCATTCCGAATTCTGCCTTCGCAAGCCCCCTCCCCCACTCTGCCGGGCTGCCCATCCTCGCAGGGGCACGGCGGGACTTTGGCGGCGTAGCAATCTCCCCTCGCTTGAGAGAATCCCATTAAACGGGCTTTCTCGGCCTTCTGGAGATTGCTTCAGTCGCTACGCTCTTTCGCAATGACACCGCCTAATCAACAAAAAATTCCTCGTACAAATCCTTCCATTCCGGATTCGTGCTGTTAATCAAATCCATCTTCTTTTACCGTTATCGGCGCGGCTCATGGTATGAAAGTCCTTCGGACTGGCGCTTTTAGCCCCAGCGGGGCTTCCATGGAATGAGCCAGGGCTTTAGCCCGTTGGCGAGAATTTGATGCGATTGCCCAGATTTCCTCTACCATTTTCACTTGCCCCTGACCCGTTTTGCATCTATACTGGTAAAAGATTTGATCAGGTGGGATTGCGCCGCCAGGGATCCACAAGGAAGAATTCGACATGGATATTCACAAAAGCATCGTAGGCATTCGGGCCAAAGACAGTCTGTCTGCTCGGTTTGCCGGGACAGGTTTCCTGGCTGAAGGCGGCTGGATCATGACCTGCGCGCATGTTCTAAAAGATGCTGAACGCCATTCGAGCCGGGTGCGCTTTTGTATCGATACCCCCGAGCGTTTTTATGAAGCTGAGATCATTCTTGAAGGCGACTCTAATGAACTGGATGTTGCCGTCTTAAAACCGCTCAACCTGCCTCAAGACATGCCCATCACGCCCCTGCTCTTGATGGCATCAAGCCACAGCCAGGGACACACCTACCGAACTTTTGGTTATCCGGCTGCCAGCGGCGGGCGCGGAATTCATGCCAGCGACAATATCGAAGGCCCCGGGCTCGACCCTTTCCAGCGCCCTTGCCTGCAAATCTCATCCAACAAGATCACCCACGGATTCAGCGGCGCACCGTTGTGGGACGAAGACTCGGGCGGCGTGGTGGGCATGGTCAATGCTGGCTTCGATTTTGGTCTGGACAAAAAACTGGGCGACGTTGTTTTTGCCATCCCGGTCGAAACCTTGCAGGCCGCATTTCCTGAGCTGCATGTGCTCCCGGCCCATACTTCCACGACTGCCGCCTCCCCCACCCTGCCCGGGGATTTGCCGCATGGCTCTTACCTGCCTTTCCCGCGCAATCGATTTTTTACCGGACGCGTTGACGATTTGAGAAAGCTGGCAGAAACCCTTCTCACCGACCACCTCCCCGGCATGGTCATCAACCAGGTCCTGACCGGCATGGGCGGGGTCGGCAAAACCCAGTTGGCGGTCGAATTTGCCTACGAATTCGGTCATCACTTCAAGGGCGTGCACTGGCTCGACCTGCGCGACCCACAGGCGTTTGAGTCGCAAATTGCCCTGTGCGGCGAGAAAATGGGACTGCCGGCCTGGCCGCCGACCCTGCCGGAGCAGGTGACCGCCACCCTGGGCGAATGGCATAAAGATCATCCCCGTTTGTTGATCTTGGATAACTTTGAAGACCTGGCCGCAGCCAACCCGGTATTAGCACGCCTGCGCCACAGCGGACTGCGCCTGCTGCTGACCTCGCGCCACCGTGATTGGCCACCCGCCCTGGGGTTGACCCGTTTGGCGCTCGAAGAGTTCAGCCCGGCCGAAAGCCTGGCCTTTTTGCGCAAATCCCTGCCCGAACAGCGCGCCGAGGATGCCGCCCTGCAAAAACTGGCGGCGAAACTAGGGCGCCTGCCCCTGGCACTGGAGTTGGCCGGGCGCTACCTCGAACGCCTGCCGCGCCTGGGTATCGACGATTACCTGGCTGCTCTCGAAAAAGCGCTCGATCACCCCTCGATGAAGAACTGGAAACCGGAACTGGGCAGCCTGACCGGCCATGATCTGAGCCTGGCCCAAACCTTTGCCCAATCCTGGGAGCAGTTGCAAATGCCGTTGGCGCGCCAGGTGTTCATCAAGGCCGGTTACTGCGCGCCCAACACGCCCCTGCCCGCGCCGGTGCTGGCAGCCATTAGCACCGAAACGCCTGGTCTGGATGAAGCCCTGGCCGACCTGCTCGGTTTGGGCTTGCTCAAAGAAGGCCCGGCCATTCATCCCCTGCTGGCTCAATTTGCGCGCGGGCTCGATGAAGAGAGCGCATTGCTGGCTGAGTTCAGCGCTGCGCTCTCGTTACGCGCCAATCGGGCCAACCACGAAACCGATCGCACAGGAAACTACAGTTTATATACGCCACTCCTACCGCATGTGCGCGCTGTGGCGGAAGCAGCCGAGGCCGCCGGGCTGGAAAAAGCCGGGAGCTTGTGGAACAGCCTGGGCTATCACATCCAGGATATTGCTGATTATGCCGGCGCAAAAGCCGCTTTCGAGCACGCTCTGAAAATCTCAGAAACTGCCTATGGCCCCGGCCACCCTGATGTAGCAATTCAGGTCAACAACCTGGGAAATGCGCTTCAAGACCTGGGCGATCTGTACGGGGCAAAAGCTGCCTTCGAACGCGCCCTAAAAATCGGTGAAGCCGCCTATGGCCCCGACCACCCCACCGTTGCAATTCGGGTCAACAACCTGGGAAATGTGCTTCAAGACTTGGGGGATCTGGCTGGTGCAAAAGCCGCCTTCGAACGCGCCTTAAAAATCGATGAAGCCGCCTATGGCCCCGACCACCCGAGTGTGGCAAGAGACGTCAATAACCTGGGATTGGCGCTGAAAGACTTGGGCGATCTGATCGGCGCAGAAGCCGCCTTCGAGCGCGCCCTGGCAATCTTCGAGAAATTCCTACCCCCTGACCACCCCAAGATCCGCGTCGTGCGCAACAACTTGCAAAGCCTGCAAAAATAAGCCAAAGCAAAAGGACTTCCCTGCACCGGAAGTCCTTTTGCTTTTCAACCCTTCAACATTAAACCTTCAACCCCGTTCATCGCTTCGTCACCGGCATCATGCGGCCCGTGCCGAAGGCGCGCTCACTGATCTTGAGCACGATGCCGAACTGCCAGCGCTTGTGCTCCGAGCGTTTCAAGGCCGGGTGGGCGCCGTCGGCCTGCACGAGGGCCTCGATCTCGGGCGAAATCTGGTCATAATCGAAGGGGTCGACCTGTGCGGGTTTCAGTTCGGCGCTCGGGGGGCGCTCAAAAATGTAGGGCGAGATACTATCTCGTCCTACAAAACGCGCCAGCGCGTAGACCTGCGGTTTGGTCAGGTCGGCCAGCGGGCAGAGCGCCCCGGCCATATCGCCGTAGAGGGTCGAGTAGCCCAACGCCAGTTCGGTTTTGTTGCTGGTGTTGATCAGGAATCCGCCAAACGCGTTGACGTAGCTCATCAGGATCAGCATTCTCAGCCGCGCCTGGACGTTTTCCATTGTGGGATTTTCTGATTGGGCGATTGGGCGATTGAGCAAGGCTTCAGCGGCTACATGAAGCGGCTCGAGCGGCACGACTTCAAATCCGCAGCCCAGGTTCTGGCATAGTTCACGGGCCGACTCAGCCGAGCGCGGGTCGCTGAAGCGCGATGGGATCGCGACGCCGGTCACGTTCTCCGCGCCCAGGGCCTTGACCGCCAAAACCAGCGCCAGGGCCGAGTCGATTCCGCCTGAAACGCCGAGGAAGGCGCGCTTGAGTCCGTTCTTGCGCGCAAAGTCGCGGATGCCGAGAGTCAGGGCGCAGGTGAGTTCTTCCATGGCCGACGAAAGACCAAGGACGGATGACGAAAGTTTGGTCCTTCGTCCTTCGTCCTTCGTCCCCCCGCCGATGGTCACAATTGAGATTGCTTCGGCAAAACCCGCCTCGCAATGACAGCCATTCCCATCCAGCACAAAGCTGCGCCCGTCGAAGATCAGTTCATCGTTTGCGCCGACAAGGTTGACAAAAACAACTGGGATGTTTGATGCGCTGGTCGAGTTTATCGAGACCGCCGCTCGTTCAGCTTGCGCGATGCGCTTTTCCAAAATCCCCTGGCGGTAGGGCGAAGCCGACAGGCAGACCAGCACTTCGGCCCCGGCGGCTTTGAGTTCTGCCGCGGGGTGGATGTCGTAATCCTGGTCCCACAGGTCTTCGCAGATCAGGATGCCCACTTTTTGCCCGCCAATCTCCAGCGGCGGGCGGAATGCTCCCGGCCTGAACCAGCGCGGCTCGTAGAACACGTCATAGATTGGCAGCAGGCGTTTCTCGGCGGCAATGCTCATTTTGCCATGCCGGGCCAGGCAGGCCACGTTCAAGAGCCTGGGCAGCAAACGATTCGTCTTTCGTCCTTCGTCTTTCGTCTTTTGTCCTTCGTCCTTCGTCGCAATCGACCCGAACAACACCGGCGGCAGTCCTTCGCACTGGGCCGCAAAATCGGACGAGGCCGCCAGGGTGGCCGTCACAAAATCATCGTCATAGAGCAAATCGCGCGGCGGGTAACCAGGAATGACCATCTCGGGGAAAACGATCAGGTCCGGGGCGAGGTTGGCGGCTTTGCGGGCAGCCTCCAGGCACAGCGAGACATTCCCGGCAAGGTCGGCGATGGTGGGGTTTACCTGGCAGATGGCGATACGCATAAATTTTCACCACGAAAAACGTTTGTCATTTCGAAGGAGCGTTCCCCGGCAAGATCATCCGGGGTGAAAGAACCAAGCGACTGAGAAATCTTCGCCACGGTAGCATAAGATTTCTCCCTTTGGTCGAAATGACAGAAATCTTGGTTTCTTGGTGCCTTTGCGGTTAACTGGTTTTTCCAATCTCTTGCAGTAAGTTCAGCGCTTCAATTACGGTATCACGTTTCAGGCAGACCTGGTCGCCGAGCATAAAGGTGCGGTAGCCGATCTCGAGCAGGAAGCCCAGATCGCCCAGGTCGGCGCTTTCGGGGATGGGTTGGTAGGCCAGTGAGTCGAGTATCCGGCTGGCGACGATCGCATTCGGGTCGGCCTGGATGATGGTTTTTAGCGCATTCAAAATGTGGTGCGGGCGGGCGACTTCCACATACAGGTCGCCGCGCGCAGCCATCAGTTGTCCGTGGCGGGCGCGGCTCTTGCGGGCATATTCCAACCCGGACAGCGATTCGATCTTCTGGATAACTTCCGCCCCAGGCAGCAGCGCGCGCAGTTCATCGGCATCCGCGGGGCTTTCGGCGAAGGAAATCATAACATTCTTCAGGCCGCGCTCACGCATGGCCGCCAGGTAAGCGCGATCAGTCTCGGTCAGGGTCCCGTCAATCTTGAGCGAAGGATGAACGATGTTGACCGATTCGCCGGGGCCGATCAGCCGTCGCGGGCCGTCTTCAAGGATAATGCGATTGCCATCCACCGCCACGATGCGCCCCATTTCGCGCCCATCCGAGAAAAAGGCGTCCACCGGCGTTTCGACTCGGATGACGTGGCTGAGAAAAATCTCGCTAAAAGGCGGGATGGCTGCGCCGACCACGCGCAACTGGCGGCCTTTCAGGTCCACCCACAGCGGCTGGCCGTAACGCGAGAGTCGGTCGAGGGCTTCCCCCGGCCCGGCCCGCAGAGGCATGACCGTGTTCAGCCGCAGTCCGCTGACAATCTGATGCGCGGCGACTTCCTCAACAAAGGGCGCATAAGGTGGAACGGTGACGATGACAGATATTTTCATGATGTTTGCACGCCGTAGGGGTACGGCGGAGGTCTTGTGGATGGTCTTGGTTGGAAGAACCCGCCGTACCCCTACAAATTATGACAATTTCAAGGTCGTGCCGCAATAACCGCACTTGAACAGGCCGCTGGCGCTGGTTGGGATCGGGCCGCCGCAGGTTGGGCAGATCATCTTGATCACCTTGCTGACCTGCTCCACTTTGACTTCGTCCTGGCGGGCGCGCATGTTTTCCTGAAAGTCGCCAAAATAGCCCCAGGAGCGCGCGATCAGGCCGAGGGCATAATCGACAGCGCGCTGCTCGTCTTCGATGCGGATGATTTTTTGCGCGCCGATGGCCTCGCTCCACTGCTGGTCGACCTGGTCGCCGGACTGGCCGGTCGGGCGGCGCAGGAACCAGGTGTTCCACTTGCGGGCAACCTGCTGCCATTCAGCGATGGCGTCGGCATCCTGGGTCTTGTCGCCCAGGTAGTGATTAATCTGCCCGGCCGGGACGGTTTTGTGCATGGTGATGTCGCCAAAGACGATCAGGAAGGGCATCTCTTCAGCGTTTGGTGCTTCGACATGGGTGTTGACCCAGTTGGCGAACAGGCCATAGCTTTCAGGGGCATCCCCGCCCTGGCCTTCGCCGTAGATCGAGCCGAGCAACTGCTCGAGGTCGAATCCACTGGCAAAGGTGGTCACCTGTAAGGGCCAGCGATCCACGGCGGCGTCACCGATGGCAGCGAAGCAAATCTCGACATCCGGGCGATACTGCGAAAGGGTATTGAACATCAGCGGCAGCCGGTCGAAGATTTCGGCAGGCCAACTGGCCATCGAACCGGTCACGTCTACAGCCACGATGATCGGATTTTTCGACTCGCTGCGAATGTGTTTTTTTGGGTCGACAATCTTTTCGTTGGGGCCATCTTGGGCGCCATAAGTACGCGGACCGGCGGCCTTGGCGCGTTTGGCCGCCTCCCCTCTCTTGGAGCCTGCCGGGGCCGGAGCGTAAGCGTATTTTGCGGTGCCGCGCCAATCAGTTGTATCTTCATCCCATGAATACATAAAAAGCCTCCTGATTCAAATAGACCTGACAGGTCTTCAGTATTGATTTTCCCGACAGGCTTGCTTTGGAGACCTGTCAGGTCTTTCTTGTTTATAAGTGTATGTTTTACACTATTTATATTTTACCGCATCTGCCAAAATTTGCAAGCCGAATTCTCGTCGCAAACGCTGATCCAGTTTGCGGCTAGAGATGTATTCAGCGATCTCAGCCGGGACAAGGGATTGCCACTCTTCGCCGCGCGCGATGGCCTCGCGCACCATCGTCCCGTTGACGCGAATCCGCTCGTTTGGCGGCACAAAGGCGACGGGGCGTTCGATCCGATAAAATTCGCTCAAAAGGTTGGCAACGTAGGGGTTGTCGGTCACGAACAGGTCGAGAGTCCCCAGCATTTCCTGCACCATCAAACGCCAGCGCGGGCCGTCATCCAGGTCTGGGACAGGAATCACGCTGACGTTTTCGCGCCCGGCCAGGATGATTTGGAGCATCTCTTCGGTCTCGGTGAGCGTAAATGGATTGCGGGCGTTGTAGCGGTTGGAACTGCCAATTCCCAGCAGCACTTGTCGCCCGGCTGCGCACAGCCCGCGAATTACGGCGGCCTGGCCAAGGTGGAGCGGCTTCCAACGGGCAATCATGGCGATACGAGCAAATTTCATGACCGAATTATAAACCTGTCGGGTGAATCCCCTACATACACTTACTATCAGATATAATTCGCATGTTTTGTAACCGGTTACAAAAATCATTAACGGAGAGAAATTGTATGAGCGATTTGGCATTATCCAAGAAGTCTGCCGTACCACGGCAAAAGAATCCGCAGGATCTATTGCGCCGGCGCGAAGGGTTAATTGGGCTTTTGTTTTTGTCTCCCTGGATTTTGGGCTTTGTATTGCTCAAACTTGCCCCGATCGTGGCATCTCTGGTTTTTTCCTTCACTGACTTTTACATGCTGACCCCGGAAGAGATAAGTTTTGTCGGCCTGGAAAATTACTTGCGTGTTCTGGGCGATATTGACGCCGGCTCCAGCCTGAGCGGTTCGCTGGGATACTTCCTGTTTACGGTACCGATTCAGCTTTTTGCTGCGCTGGCCCTGGCGGCCGTTTTTTCAAGCAATCGTGTGCGCGCCAAATCTTTCCTGCGGCCTTTGTTCTTTATGCCAAGCATTATTCCGGCCGGGGCGATTCTTTTTATCTATCTTGGCTTTGTCGACCCTGGCTCCGGCTGGCTCAATCGACTGATCATGGAGCCGTTGGGGCTGCCGCCTGTGCCAGGGCCGTTCACCGGGATGTCCTTCAGTATCTTGCTCGGGTTGATGGCCTTGTGGAGCATTGGGCCGGGCTTCCTGATCATGTACGGAGCCATGCAAGCCATCCCCAGTGAAATCATCGAAGCGGCGCGCGTGGACGGCGCCGGGCCGCTGGCGCGGTTTTTCTATATCAGCATCCCGATGATTTCCCCGGCCATCTTTTTTGCCCTGGTGATCAACCTGACCAGTGCTTTCGGCGGCACAGTATTGCTTGACCGTGGTTACTTGTTTTCTGTCAGTCTTTCCCCGATGGAAAGCTACATCAATTCGATGATGTTTGGCAAATTCGAACTGGGCTATGCCGCCGCCCTGGCCTGGGTCATGTTTGCTGTGACCATGCTGATCACCCTTGCCTTATTCCGCTCGGCGAACCGCTGGGTGTATTTCCCTGACGAGGTGAACCGTGAAGAATTTTAGTTTTTTCAGGAATACCGGCGCATCGACGCTGACGTTTCGGATGTGGCAGTTCACAGGTTCAGCCATCATCAACCTGGTTATTTTCGCGCTTCTGGCTGCTTATCTCTCGCCGTTGGTGTACATGGTTGCCACTGCGCTAAAAGAAAAAAAACAATTTTCAGATTCGTCTGCCCCGCTCTACCCCGCTCAACAGGTCGAGTTCGAGGTTGAAGGCAAGCGTTACCCAGTCATGCTTGTGCCCATCAATGACGAAATCCGCGAACTGGCAATGGTCAACCGCTCCCGGATCGATGCCGAGTTTATCGACCCGGCCAACCCCGAAGCGGGCCTTATCCATTGGGATGGCAACTGGCGGCAGTTGAAGCACGTTTACATTCCCAAAGCCACCTTTGATAATTTTACAACCCTGTGGGTCAACGCCAAATTCCCGCTGACTGTGAAAAATACCTTGATCATTGCGATTATCAGCGAGGTGGGCGTTTTGCTGGCGTCCATTGCGGTAGCGTATGGGTTCTCACGCTTCCGCATCCCGGGCGGCAAGTGGCTCTTCCTGCTGTTGATTGCCACGATCCTGATTCCTCAAAGTATCACACTTGTGCCGACCTATTTTGTTTATGTGCGCGTTTTCGAGTGGAATGGAACCTGGTTTCCACTTATTGTGCCTCACTTCTTCGGCAATGCGATTTATATTTTCCTGCTGCGCCAGAATTTCAAGAGCATTCCCCGCGACCTGGATGAAGCTGCCATGCTTGATGGGGCCGGACCGCTGCGCATTCTGTTCTCGATTATCCTGCCGCAAGCCATCCCGGCGGTGGCAACGGTGGCGCTGTTGCATTTCTTTTATACCTGGAATGAACTGCGGCTGGCCAGTCTGTACCTGGGCATTGTCCCCAACCTGCGCACGGTCTCTTTCAATGTTCAAACGTATCAAACCCTGGCTTTTACCCCTGAAACGTTGCAAGCAGGAGCCTTGCTGGTCATGATCGTCCCAGTGCTGGTTCTTTTTGTCTTCCAACGTTTCTTTATGCAGGATATGGTCGTGACGGGAATGGAGAAGTAGGCAATGAAAAATCCCACAGTTCGTTCGATCATTTTTATCTGGTTCGGCTGGTTGGCATTGGTGATCGGTTTTCAGGCGCTTGCCACCGCGCGGATCACTCCGCAGAGGCCCGACCGTGCCCAGCGCTGGACGACAATTGAAACGGCCAAATACGAAGGCAACTACCAGCGCGACCGCGCTTATCTGATGGAACCTTTTATGAACAACCAGGTGGCCTGGGACTCGGAATATTACCTCGGCATCGCCGTTGGCGGCTATGATGACCCGCTCGTGCCCGCCCTGAGCCCCAGCGGTTGGATGATCCCCAACTTTGTCACCCACATCCCGACTGTTGGCTATCAAAACGAGATACTATCGCTCAGTTATGCTTTCCTGCCTTTTTATCCGCTCACAGTGCGCCTGTTTGCGATACCGCTTGGCCTTTTGGGGATGAATCCCATCGCCACCGCCACCCTGGCCGGGGTGCTCGTTTCCGCTCTCGGGACGCTGGCTGCCATGTTGTCGCTCTACGACCTGTGCCGCGACAAACTGGGAGAAGATGGCGGTCTGCGCGCCGCTTTTTACCTGATCATTTTCCCGACCGGATTTTTCCTGGCCCAGGTATACACCGAAGGGCTGTTCGTTGGGCTGGCTTTTAGCAGCCTTGCCATGCTCAAGCGGCGGAACTGGCTGGCGGCGGCCTTGCTGGCCTGTGCGGCAACCCTGACGCGCGCCGTCGGCATTGCGCTCATTATCCCGATGTTAATTACCTGGGTGTCCAGCCGCGAATGGTTCGCCTTGGATCTGGAGTGGAGCCAGATTTACCATACCGGGCTTCCGTTTCGTCCGCTTTTGAGGGCGCTGTTGGCTTTTGCGCCGTTTTTCGTCTTCCTGGCCTGGAAGTTCTCCTACCTGGGAGTTGCTTTTGATTATGTCGAAGCCAATTTTTTTGGGCGCGGCTACCTGGATCTGGGCGGCTCCTTCTATAGTTGGGCAAGCGCCTTGCGCACGGCGCTCAGTTTCGATGAATTGAATCATAGCGCCTATTACTTCACCGAGTTCTTTGCGATGATCGTTGCCGTGATTGCCATTCTCAGGGCGCGCAAAACTTTCCCGGAATTGGCCTGGTTCAGCATTGCGGTCTTCCTGATCTCGTGGGGCTCCGGCCCGGCTCAGGGCATTCACCGTTATGTTTTGGCCGCGCCGGCGCTGTTTGTGCAGCTCTCGGCCTGGGGCAAACATCCCGCCTTCGACCGTATCTGGACAATTGCCAGTTTGCTGCTCATGGGCCTGCTGGCGGCTCTGTTCGCCTTTGATTTCTGGGTGGCGTAATCGCCGCTGGTGGTTGGATTTCGGCTTATGCTTGCAAAATAAGAACAAATATTCTATAATTGGGTTATGGATGCCGTAACCCGTCTGAAAATGCTTTCCAGCCAGATGACTTTCGAGCCAGATCTGGAGCAAAAGCCCGTTTGTTTTAGCCAGAAACAGCAAGACCAGATATTTGTCCACCCGGCCCAGATGCCCAACGGCCAGAGTATCAAGCTGCTCAAGACCCTGCTCTCCTCAACCTGTGAGCGCAATTGCTTCTACTGTCCCTTCCGGGCCGGGCGCGATTTTCGGCGCGCAACCTTCCAGCCGGAGGAATTTGCGAAGCTCTTTATGCAGTTGCACCAATCCGGGCTGGCTGAAGGCGTTTTTCTCAGCTCGGGCATCGCCGCCGGGGGAATCCGCACCCAGGACAAATTGCTCGATACCGCCGACATTCTGCGCAACAAACTCAATTTCCGCGGCTACCTGCATCTCAAGGTCATGCCCGGCTCCGAGCGCGCTCAGGTTGAACGCGCCATGCTGCTTGCCGACCGGGTTTCGGTCAACCTCGAATCACCCAATACCGAAAGGCTGGCGCGCCTGGCCCCGCACAAGGTTTTCCTTGAAGAGCTGCTCCAGCCACTCAAGTGGGCCGACGAAATCCGCCGCACTGAGAATCCCAACCGGGCCTGGAAAGGCCGCTGGCCCTCCACCGTCACCCAGTTCGTGGCGGGTGGCGCCGACGAAAGCGACCTGGAACTGCTGACCACCACCGCCTGGCTGAACAAAAACGTCGGTCTCAAGCGCGCCTATTTCTCGGCCTTCCATCCCATTCGCGACACCCCGCTTGAGAACAAGGCTGCCGTCGACCCGTTGCGCGAACATCGCTTGTACCAGGCTTCGTTTTTGTTACGGGATTATGGATTCGATCTGGAAGACCTGCCGTTTACGGGCGAGGGCGGCCTGCCCCTGGCAGACGACCCGAAACTTGCTTCCGCGCAAATGACCCTGGTTCATACGCCGGTGGAACTCAACCGCGCCGACAGGCACACCCTGCTGCGAGTGCCGGGAATCGGTCCCAAGGGCGTTGAAGCGATTCTAAAGGCAAGACGCACAGGTAAACTGAGAGACCTCAGCCGCCTGCGCGCCCTCGGCGTCAATGCCATCCGCGCCGCGCCCTTCATTTTGCTGGATGGCAAGCGTCCGGCCCAGCAAATCGCTTTGTTTTAAGCAATTTCCCCAGATTTCAACAAGTCCAATAGCGCCCGCGCCGATTGTTCCGGCCCGCTCATCTCCATGCCGGGAATGCCCAACTGTGTGCGCACCTGCCCGACATAGGTTCGCGATCTAAAAAGTTGCTCAAAGTAATGTCGCGCTAACACATCGTGCTCTTCAATATACTGCGCCGGGCCAAAGACATTGGCAAAATATGTGCCAACCTTTCCCTCAGTGGTGGTTGTGCCTTTGCTCATCACCGCCCCGGCGCGAAAAGTCTCGAAGGCCGCATCCAACTCGGCAAAGCAGTCAATTGTCGGGTGATTGGCGTCGACCGCTTCGTAATTATTGGCATACAAGACCAGATCGACTGCGAAACCCTGCATGATCGTTTTGTAGTTTGTGACAGGCAGGATAACGCGCGCATTAACTTCGTTCGGGCTCATAATAATGGCGCGGTCGATTTGGCCGTAAGCGTAGCCCGGATTCAGGTCATCCAGGCGCACAAAGGCTCCGATCTCGGTCCCGATGCCACGCAGGCGTCCATCGTCTCCAATATCCAGCGACCCCATATCGTCGGCGATGATGATGACATCTTCCAGGTCATCCGAGCCAATCAGGCGCAGGGCTTCGAGTGTTTCTGATTTGCCAGCGCCGCTGTCTCCCATGACCAGCACGGTATAGCCGCGCTGGCCGCGCAGCATCAGGTGGACAAGCGCGCCGTGGAAAGGCAGGCGTCCCTGCTTCATCATACGGATGTTGTGCAAGGTCAAGATCATCTTTTTGAGATAACCGAAATAACTGAAAACGTCCAGTTCTGGTACTGCCCCGATCAGGATGTCATTTTCTTCGTCATCGAAGAAAATCGTCTGTGATTTGCCAATACTCGGGAATTGCTCTTCCGGCACGCCGAAGAAATAAACCGCGTCCGGGGTTTTCTGCAGGTCTTTATCGTCGGCCAACTCGAAAAGGTTGCTGAGGGTGAATCCGTGCTCGAAAAAGCGGATTGAGAAATAAACCAGGATTAACTGCGGCCCGACCATGGCCGGATAACACAACCAATCCTCGCGCCGGAAATCCACGTTCTCGACCGGGTTTTGGTGAACACGCTCGAACATCCCGGAGCGTTTGTTCATCGGTGGGGTGAAAATCAGCGGCGGATAGAGCAAAACCTGACGGATGACCGGTATGTGCTCCACCTTGTCTTGCAGTGTGTCTGGCAGGTTTAGTTTCCTGGGCAGGGCAATTGTGGCAATCCCACCGCCGGCCGGCACCTGACGGTAAATGCGCGGGTGGTCGCCGGTGATATTCTCTTGTATTTCGCGATATGTTCCACGCACAAGGTGGGTTAACTGTTCAATGGTTTGGTTGAAGGTGCGGTAAGGACGCTTGTCAAAGCGGTTCTCCTCCGAATCGCAGATTACCAGCCTGCCCAGGCTGCGCCAGTAATTATAGAGATGCTCGACAAATTCGCTTAGCAGGCTTTTGTCACGCGCAAACTGCTCGCTGCCCTCAACTAATTTAACCACTTCGCCGATCGGCAGTTTGGCCAGGTATTGGAAAGTTCGCACCAGCAAACGCTCATCCCGTTCGCGAATCTCTTCAATTGCGAATATTTTCAATAGCCGCGAATTCTTTCTTTTGAGTTCGCGAATTGCCCGCCGCAAAACGGTGAAAAACAAACGGCTGGCAAGCAGTTCCTCCGGTGTGTCACAAATCCGGTCCTTGATGCGGAGAATAACCTTGCCGCCGATAATTTGAAAACTGCGATTTTCCATGGTCCACTCTCCATCTAAAATTCTTCCCATTCTACAGGCATATTCGTATTGGAGACATAAAATTTGTGCAAATTTGCACAACCTTTTTATCACCCATAAGTCTCATTTCAATGAGACTGCAATTGACGGGTGAATTTGAATTTGCTACACTCGGTATTGAATCGCCAACTTATTAGGAGGAGAATTATGAAGAAAAGATTTTATCTATCAGTTATTGCGCTTTTAATTGGCGCAATGGCCTGCAATCTGCCCGGCGCAGCGACCCCTACACCAGATAGCGGGCCAGATGCAGCTTTTACTTTTGCGGCTCAGACTGTGGAGGCAGAACTGACCCGCGTTGCCCTCGCCCAGCCAACCACCCCGGTTCCGGCTATAACAGAAACAGCATCCCCTCAACAACCGACAGCGACCGCATTGCTGACACCGGTCCTCAGTCTAACCCCTACGCCGATACCCTGTAACGCGGTCTCATTTGTGCAGGATGTGACCATCCCGGATGGCACCAGCATTGTCACTGGCGCGGCATTTACCAAAACCTGGCGGCTTCGGAATACGGGCTCATGCACCTGGAATACAAGCTATTCCCTGGTCTTTGATCGCGGAGACAAGATGAGCGGGCCTGACGCCCAACCCTTGCTCGGCAGTGTTGCACCCGGCGCGACAGCGGATGTCTCGGTCAGCCTGACCGCCCCGGCTTCGTCCGGAAACTATCGCGGCTACTGGCGGCTGCGGGATGGCGCTGGCGTTCTTTTTGGCCTTTCGACGGGTTCGTTTTGGGTCGATATCAAAGCTGTGTCACCCACCCCGACCCCAACCGCCACAATCAACGTTGTCCTGCCGCCTGCTGTGGCGCTGGCCAATGCTCCTCTGGTCGTTTCAGAGAGCGGCTCGGTGCGCTCAGATGGCTCAGTGCTTGGCCCGCGAAACGTAGGCGATACCGATGCAAACGTTTCCTCGCAGGCCTTCCTGAGTTTTGATATTTCAGGGATTCCTGCTGGTGTAACGATCGTGGATGTTCAACTCGATTTTAGTAATTACGATATGCTAGGTTCCCCATTTGGCCTGAACTGCCTGCGCATGTATCCACAAAACTATGGAACGCTGGATAGCGGGGATTACTTCGCGGGTAGTCCTTTGGGCGCTACTGCCCGTTGGTGTAATGCAGGTCAATTGAGCACGGTTTCTGTTGCACCAGATATTAAATCAACCATACAATCTTTGGTGGGCAGTTCGCGCGCCCAGTTCCGTGCCCAGTTCAATGATATGGCATCCAACAACAATGGCGTGGCCGATATGGTGCGTTTGGGTGTCAATATCAAATTGATTATTACCTACAACCCATAAGGCAATTAAATACGGGTCAAATAAAAGCAAAAAGGAGGAGAGTCCTAAGACTCTCCTCCTTTTTTATTCACAGCAATGATCAGCGGAATAATTCATCCAAGGCTGGGTTAATCTGGTCCCAGTTGGGGCGCAGCACTTGCGCGCCGCCGCCGGTGGTAAAAGGCGTCACCATTTCGCGCGAAATAACGCGTGAATCAATTCCGCTTGGCCCAACGCGCAGGAAAGCCAGTCCCAACCTCGGCCACAGCCAGACAGGAATGTCGATTTGGGTGGCATCCTGTACCGCAGCAAAAAAAGCTGGCAGACGCGGCCAACTGGCAGGTTTGAGCAGCTCACGCATCATACCGCGCAGCAGGATTTGCCCTTGGGCCATACGCCCAAAGTCGTCACCCTGGCTGCGGTTGCGGGCAAAAACCAGGGCCTGTGCGCCGTCCAAGCGGTGGCTGCCCGCCGAATAGCCTGCACTTGGTTGGTCGAGTGAAATTTCGATCCCACCCAGAGCATCTACGATCCCGACTACGCCGTCCATGCGCAGGACAACTGAATACTGCACGGGCACACCAAAATTCTGGTAGATGACCTTCCGGGTAGCTTGCGCCCCGCTGCCCGGATTTTCGGCTTCAGCAAAGAAAAACGCCGTATTGATGCGGTCATCGCTCCCGTCACTTTGCATGACCCATAAATCACGAGGAATAGAGAGCATACCAACTTCTGGTTTAAGTGGTGAAATTGTCGCCAGGATTATGGTATCTGTGCGCCCCAACTCACCTCGCCCGAGACCGCCGTCCACGCCAAGAACGAGGATATTGCTGCGCAGTGGGGCAAACAGGTAAAACCCTGCCGCCAGCAGGATGAATCCGAAAATCCAAGCGCAGCCCATGCGCCAGCCGTATTTCCGTGGGAGTTGCTTTCCGTCGCGCTGTAGCTGGATCGCCTGGAATTTAGCGAGTGAGGCAGCCGGTCGCGATGGGGTTGTTTCGCCAAGTTGCTCAGGCAGGCTGCTCATAATTATTGGTTGATCTTCTTCCAGGCCCCCACCCAGGGACGCCCCAGCCGGTGCCCGGCAGGAACATTAATTTTACCCAGCTTGGCAGCCACCTGGGTCATCGTAACGGCGATCGTGGCCCAATCATCGGCCAGGACAGCGGTTTTCATTTTATTGGCATATGTTTCAGCCCATAGCCATTCCATGCGAAAACGATCAGCTTTGACCCAATATCCACGTTTTTCCCAGGCAGCCACCGAGGCATCTATGCCCTGCGTAATTTGGGACAGCGCCAGGGCGATAAAAGCAGCCATGTCTCGCGATTCAGGGCCGGTGTCTGCCTGGCGCGCCAGTTCACGGACAGCCAGCACAATACCTTTGCTTAGTTGGGTGCGTTCTTTCCCGGCAGAATCCGGGTTGATGATTCGACTCATAACTCATTGCTCCAAAGAAGATATTCACAAGAGCGCGATTATACTCGTTTTTCAAAACTTATTGACGTGCCCCCCGCTCTAGCTTATAATCCCTGCGCCCGTTCGGGGACGTGCTGGAATTGGCAGACAGGCTTGACTTAGGATCAAGTGCCGAGAGGCGTGCGGGTTCAAGTCCCGCCGTCCCCACCATCAAATAAAAGTATTTTTCTCAAGGAAGGATTACCACTTTGAATATCGTTACTACCCCCCGCGAAGACCACCAGATCGAAATGCTCGTTGACGTTGAGGCTGAGCGCATGGAAGCTGCCAAACGCCGCGCCGCCCGCAAGATTGCTGAAAAGGCAAAAATTCCCGGCTTCCGCCCGGGAAAGGCCCCTTACGAAATTGTGCTGCGCTATATCGGCGAAGCTGCGATTGTTGAAGAGGCGGTTGAGTTGTTGGTGGATGAAGTTTATCCTGCCGCGCTCAAAGAAGCCAACATCGAGCCGGGCGGCATGGGCCAACTCGAAAATGTTGAATCGCTGGAGCCGCCCAAGTTTAAGTTCATTGTCCCGCTCCAGCCGACGGTGGATTTGGGTAATTACACCCAGGTGCGTTACCCCTACGAATGGCAGGCTCCTGCCGAAACCGAAGTCGACAGCGAGATTCAGAACCTGCGCCGCATGTATGCCAGCACCGAAACGGTTGAGCGCGAAATTCTGGACGGAGATTATGTGTTGTTGGATGTGGTTGGGCGCAAAGCCAAAGCCGCAGCTGACGATGAGCCCCTTGTCGAGCGCAACGGTTTCGCGGTCGTTGTGCGTCAGGAAGAAAGGGAGAGTGAGTTCCCCTTCCCTGGTTTTTCAAAGAATTTGCTCGGTTTGAAACCTGGTGACGCCAAGAAAATCTCGCATAAATATGCCAAAGATTTTGACGATGAAAAATTGGCCGGGCAAAACGTAGCTTTTGAAGCAACCATTAAAAATGTCCGCGGCGTCAATATGCCCGAACTGGATGATGAGTTTGCCAAGAAGACCGGGCTGGGCGAAACCGTTGACGAACTGCGCCAGCGCATGTTGGAAAATGTCCAGCGCGAATCGCAGGAAAAATATGACGATGACTTCTATTCTGTCGTGATCGAAAAAATGAAGGAAGGCGCAACGATCAAGTACCCGCCTCAGGTCTTGGTTCATGAAGCCGAGCATGTCATGGAAGACCTGAAACGCCGACTGGCCCAGCAGAGCATGGATATCGAGACTTACTTCAAGGTACGCGAAACCAGTGAAGAGCAATTCCTTGAAGAAGAGGCCAAACCGGTTGCGCAGAAACGTCTGGAGCGCGGCCTGGTGATGGATGAATTGGCCCGCACCGAGAAAATTGAACTGGCTGAACAGGAAGTTGCCCAGGAATTTCAACAGACCTGGACAAACCTGGTCATGTACGATCAGGAATTTGCCAAGCGCACCAAGAACGGCAAGAAAGCGCACAAGGACCTGGTCGATGCCGTCGTGATGGATGCGGCCAACCGCCTGACCACCCGCAAGGTGTTGGAGCGCATCAAGCTGATCGCCACCGGCCAGGCGGGCGAAGCGACCCCGGCTGAGGCTTCGGAAAAACCTGCAAAAAAGGCGAAAAAAGCCAAGGCTGAGTCCGCTCCCGAAGCCGAGGCGCAGGCAGATGCCCCGGCCGAGAAAAAACCGGCCAAGAAGAAATCCAGCAAAAAGGCTGCTGAGTAATCCCAAAACAGGTTATGCGATAGCATGGCCTGTTTTTTTTTGCCCTAAAAAATTAACGCGATTCCAACAAAAAACGATTATGATTGCGCTATTACTGAGGAGGAACCATGATTCCCAATTTTAATAACCTTGTTCCGATGGTGGTAGAGTCTTCTGGCCGTGGCGAACGCGCCTATGATATTTATTCTCTTTTGCTTCGAGAGCGTATCATTTTCATGGGTATGCCGATTGACGACCAGGTTGCCAACGTGATCGTGGCCCAGTTGCTTTACCTGAACCATGAAGATCCTGAAAAAGAAATCCAGATGTATATCAACTCGCCGGGCGGTGTGATCTATGCCGGTCTGGCGATCTACGATACGATGCAGATGATCTCCAACCCGATCAGCACGTTGGCTGTTGGCGTTACGGCTTCGTTTGGGACAGTTCTGCTGACGGCCGGCACAAAGGGACGTCGCTATGCGCTGCCCAATGCAACCATCCATATGCACCAGCCGCTGGGTGGCGCCCAGGGTCAGGCTACAGACATTGCCATTCAGGCCAAACAGATTTTGCGCCTGAAAGCGCTCCTGTTGGATGTAATGGCCAAGCATACCGGGCAGCCGCTGGAAACTATCGAGCGTGACACGGACCGCGATTACTACCTGGATGCTAAACAGGCTGTCGAATACGGTCTGGTGGATCAGGTTTTACAAGCCGGTAAATAACCAAATCCTTGTTTTCTTAACCAGGGCGCACCCTTCAAGTGCGCCCTGGTTGGTTAAACCGGTATAATTGATGCGGAGACTTTCAGGCCATGACTTTTTCAATTGTTGCCTATGATGCTGCTGAATCTGCCTGGGGTATCGCCGTTGCTTCAAAATTCCCGGCAGTGGGCGCGGTCGTTCCCTGGGCGCAGGCCGATTGCGGCGCAGTCGCTACCCAATCTTTTGCAAACACGGCTTTCGGCCCGCTTGGGCTGGAGTTGATGGGAGCCGGAGGGCTGAATGCTGAGGTCGCTCTCGCAAAACTGCTTGCAGACGACCCTCAGCCTGAATCCCGCCAGGTGGGTCTGGTTGACGCGAAAGGCGGCTCGGCCACCTTCTCTGGCGCAGATTGCTTTGATTGGGCGGGCGGGGTAACCGGTCCGGGCTACGCCATCCAGGGCAATATCCTTGCAGGTTCACAAGTGGTCGAGAAAATGGAATCCGCTTTTCTTGGCACACAGGCTGATCTGGCCGGGCGGCTGTATGCGGCCTTGCTGGCCGGGGATCGCGCAGGCGGCGACCGGCGCGGCAGGCAAAGCGCAGCCATCCTGGTGGTAAAGGCCCAAGGCGGCTATGGCGGATTTAACGATCGGATGATCGACTATCGCGTCGATGACGATCCCGACCCGGTGCTGAGACTTGGCGATTTACTTGAGTTGCACAGCCTTTATTTTGGCAAAAGCCCGGAAAGCGAACGTGTTGTGTTATCTGGTGAAACCCTGATAAAGATTCAAGCCATATTGCATCGCCTGGGCTACCTGAGTCAAGAGCCAAATGGCAGGTATGATGAATTGACCAAAGCCGTTTTTAGCGCTTTTATCGGCAACGAGAATTTTGAAGAACGCTGCGATCCATCCCTTGGCTGGGTGGATGCGCCGGTGCTGGATTTTATCCTGAGGAAATTTAACGCATGAGTTTGCTCCCCAAACATATCAAAGGCCTGATATTGGACATGGATGGTGTCCTGTGGAAGGCAGATGCCCCAATCGGCAACCTGGCAGCGATATTCGGCCATATTAAAGAAAAGGGCCTCAAGGTGGTCTTTGCCACCAATAATTCAACCCGCACACCACAGCAGTATGTGGAGCGATTGCAGTCTTTTGGCGTTACCTGCGAGGAATGGCAGGTGGTGACCTCCTCCCTGGCCGCTGTCGATCTTTTGGGCAAGCGTTTCCCGGCCGGGACGCCGATTTACGCGATTGGCGAAGCCGGCTTATTGGATGCGCTGGACGAAAATGGGTTTATCGCCCTTTCAGTTGAGCGGGCCGAAGAAGCCCAGGCGGTTGTGATGGGTATCGACCGCGCGATCAACTTCCAAAAACTGGCCGAGGCCACCCTGCTTGTGCGGCGCGGAATCCCCTTTTACGCGACCAACCCCGACAAGACTTTTCCAACCCCGCGCGGCGAGATCCCTGGGGCCGGATCGTGGTATTCGATTGTGGTTACCGCCAGTGGGATCGAGCCGATCGTGGCGGGCAAACCCGGCCCGGCCATGATGGAATTGTCTCTGGAGCGGCTGGGCCTTCCGCGGGAGCAGGTTTTGGTTGTCGGCGACCGCCTTGAGACGGACATCGCTGCTGGCCAGGCAGTGGGTTGTGCCTGCGCCCTGGTGCTCTCAGGTGTCTCGCAGAAAGAATCCGCCGAGGATTGGCTGCCAGCGATTGATGTGATTGCACCAGACCTGGCAAGTCTGGTTGGTGCATAACTTCCCCGCATTCAGAAGGAGCAAAACATGTCCAATTATCCGTCTTCGTTGAGCACTGACAGTTTGATGGCTCATTTGTGGGCTATTTGTAAACAGTTACCACGCAGGCAGCCCACCACCGAAGGCGAAAGATTGGCCGCCGAGCACGTGCAACAAAAACTTCTCTCTGCCGGGCTGAAAGATGTGAATATCCAGACTTTCAAAGGCATTCCAACCATCGGCGTCAATGCATTAACGATTGCAATTGCAGGCCTGTTGTCGATTGTTTTTGGCTGGCTGACCGGCAGCACGGGCGGCTGGGTTGCCGGCGGATTAATGCTGGTTGTTACATTCGCCTTCTGGCAGGTTTATCGCCCGTCTCCGCCGTTTTTTGGCCCACTCGTTGAGCGTTGGAAAAGCTGGAATGTTATTGCAAGCATCCCGGCAAAAAAAACAGCGAAGAAACATATTTTTTTGATTGGGCATCTGGATGCTCAAAAACAGCGCTTTTTATTGCCGCCCCCAATCCCAGCCTTGATGAAACCCAGCCAAACCATGATCATTGTTTTGCCATTTTTGGTGGGGCTTTCTTTCTGGCTCGAGCAGTTAACAAACATCAATTTTTTCTGGCTTCAGCTCATCACCGCCCTGATTATTTTGGGCCTAATAACGGCTTTAATTTACGACGAAGGCCAACCTACCGTGGAAGGGGCAAACGATAATGCCAGCGCCATGTCTATTTTGTTGTCTACCGGGGAAGCCCTGGCCACTCAGCATCTCGAAAACAGCGATGTAACCTTGTTGTTTACCGGCTGTGAAGAAGTTGGCCATCATGGGCTGATTGCCTATCTCGATAAATACAAGCCTGATCCGCTTAACTCTTACTGGATTGATTTGGAACTGGTTGGCACCGGAAATTTGTGCTACGCCACCCGTCACGGAGTCACGTATTTGAACCAGTATCAGCCTGGTAAGCAAATGCTGGCGGTTGCCGAAAAAACGGCTGCTGCGCACCCTGAGCTTGGCTTTTGTGGACGAGATATGCTTATCCTGGAAGAAATTGCTACACTTAACCGCTACGGGCAGGACGGTGTTTGCTTGATGGGCTATGATGAAAAGGGCTATCTGCCAAATTGGCACCGCCTCAGTGATGATTTTGAACATATCGAACCAAAAACTTTGCAGCGCGCAGGCTATTTTGCCTGGGAAATGCTGCAAGCCATAGATAACCAATAAAGCGTATCGTGGAAATCAAACCGTCTACTGTTGTGTATAACTTGGATTTGCCTGCCTTGACCGAACTGGTCAAGAGCTGGGGCGAACCTGCTTACCGCGCCAAACAAATCTGGCAGGGTTTATACAAAAATATTTGGATCAATCCATCAGAATTTAGCAATCTACCCAAAAGCCTTCGTGAAAAAATGGAGGCCAACCTACGCTTCGATGTTCTGGAGCCAACTCTGAAGCTGGATTCGACAGATGGCCAAACCCGTAAAACGCTCTTCCGCCTGCCCGATGGACGGCAGGTCGAAGCGGTGCTGATGCGCTACGATCGCCGCAAGACTCTCTGCATCAGCACCCAGGTCGGTTGTGCGATGGGCTGTACTTTCTGCGCCACCGGGCAAATGGGATTTACGCGCCACCTTTCGAGCGGCGAGATTGTGGCCCAGGTGATGTACTATGCCCGGCTTTTGCAGGCAGAAGGCGAGGTTGTCACCAATGTTGTCCTGATGGGTATGGGCGAACCTTTCCATAACTATAACAACACCATGCAAGCCATCGACCGTCTGAACGACCCCGAGGGCTATAACTTTGGCGCGCGTCGTTTTACAATTTCAACTTCCGGGTTGGTTCCGGCCATTCGCCAGTTCGCCCAGGAAAAGCGCCAGATTAACCTGGCTGTCTCGCTCCATGCCACTGAAGACGAAAAACGCAGCTCGATGATGCCGGTCAACAAGCGCTATGACATCGAAGAACTGATTGCCGCCTGCCGGGAATATGTTCAGTTGACCGGGCGAAGAATTACTTTTGAATGGGCGCTGATTCACGAAATCAACGATACACCCGAAGAGGCCCGCAAATTATCTGGCCTGCTAAAGGGATTGTTGTGCCACGTCAATGCCATTCCGCTTAACCCGACCACCGGATATAGTGGCCAGGCTACAACCAGGGAGCGCGCGTTAGCCTTCAAAGAAGTGCTGGAGAAGAATGGCATCCCCTGCACCATCCGCATGCGTCGCGGAATCGATATCCAGGCAGGCTGTGGCCAGCTTGCTGTTATTTCTCTTTAGTTGATTATTCTTTGATTTTTTCTTTATTACTTATTGGCTACGCGCAATTATGGAAAATGAAGATTTTTTAGGGGAAACACGTTTATTCTCTAGAAGAGTGTAATGGAATATAGCGAAACAAGACCCCTGATTAGCGCGTGCATCGCAGGCAACGAATACGCCATAGAGCAATTCGTCTGCCAGTATCAGACTGGTGTATTCCGTCTGACGCTTTCGGTATTACAGGATGCACACGAAGCAAACGACGCCGCACAGGATACTTTTATCGCCGCGCTAAAAGCACTCAACACCTACCAGGATTATTCATCAGTCAAGGCCTGGCTGTACACCATCGCGTTGAACATAAGCCGCAGCCGCCTGCGCAAGCGCAAAACAGCAGAAAATATCCAAAAAGCAATGACTACCCTTTTTCGGCTGGAGGCCCAAAAGCAGGACAGCCCTGAAGAAACCTTAATTAAAAATCAAAAAGACCAGGCCTTATGGAGTGCGTTACAAAACCTGGGAGAAAAGCATCGATTGCCAGTCGTGCTGTATTATTATCATGAACTGCCAGTGGCAGAAATAGCCGAGATTCTGCAAACAAGCGAAGGAACCATCCACTCACGTTTGTTTACTGCCAGGGCAAGGTTACGATGTGAAGTAGAGAAACTGTTACAGATAGCAGGAGAATAAGATGAACAAAAGCGATTATCCAATCGACGAAATTGAAGAGGGTTTACGCAGGATTACTCACCAAAAGTGGGATCAGCATGTGCCTGCCATCTCAATGGCAGCGATAAAAAGACAAGTTTCTATGCCGTTTTTACAACCTGGCTCTTCCAATCTGTTTATGAAAATGGCGGTGGTATCCTTGTTCCTGGGCACCTACTTTCTGTTTTTTTACCATCCGATTGCAACCCCAACGATGGTGGGCTTTGGAAATTTATCCTTACCAACACCGCAAATACCATACACAACCAATACGCCAACGCCTCAAAACACCGCAACACAAAGCAAGGAATGCGGCAAGATTTCGTATACAGTTCAGCAGGGCGATAGCCTGGATGCTATCGCCGCGAGTTTCTCTGTTGCCGCCGCATCGATTCTAAAGGATAATAAATTGAGTTCGCCAAACATCGCCCCTGGCACATCACTTATGATTATAATCTGCCAACCTACAGAAGAATTATCCACGCATCAGCCAGGTCAAACGATAACATTTACACCTCACCGAAAAGAATAAGCTTTTCAGCTTGCTTGCTAGAAAATTCGGAATGAAGTATAAAAGCCAATCAACACTAACGAGAGAGAATGGACATTCCTATGACGACTGAGATTCAACCTTCTCAAACTGAAGCAGCTTCCCCAATTTCAACAGAAAATCCCAATAACATCAATCGCTGGTTGGAAAAACAAATCTCCCCTGCCCTGCCCTGGCTTACCGTAGAAGTATTGATCTTTGCAGTCATTGTTCTGTTTGCAGTGGCTACACGCTTTTATGATCTTGAAACGCGTGTGATGAGTCACGATGAAAGCCTGCACACGTATTACTCATGGACCTTTTCGCAGGGACAGGGTTATGTGCATAACCCAATGATGCATGGGCCGCTCCAGTTTCACATGCTGGCGCTGGTTTACTTTTTGTTTGGCGCAAATGACTTCACGGCCCGCATTCCGGCTGTGCTGTACAGCATCGCCACTGTTTGGGCGCTTTGGCACTGGCGCAGCTTTCTGGGCCGGACTGGTGTACTCGTAGCCGGGTTCTTGATGGTCATCTCGCCATACATGCTCTACTACGGGCGTTACGTTCGCAACGAAGCCTTTGTCGGCCTGTTTGGCTTATTAAGCCTGTTTGCCGTTTTACGCTATCTTGAAAGCGGCCTAAAAAAATATCTTTTCCTTTTGGCGGGAGCCACCGCCTTGCACTTCACCGTCAAGGAAACAGCGTTTATTTATGTAGCCCAAATGCTGCTTTTCCTGGCAGCTTATTTCGTCATCCACATTCTCAATGAAGATTGGGGCGATAAAAAGAGTGAGCTGAGCGGATTTATCGTCAGTCTGATCGCTGCCACGATTGGCGTCGGCGGCGCGCTTACCCTGGGGGTTATTGGCAACAAGCAGGGCGTTATCGGCGGCGACGAGACAGTCGTTCCGTCACTTCCAAATGTTGAAACCACAATGGCCGCTCTCGGTTCAAATATCTGGATTTTACTTTTGGTCATTCTCGGCCTGGCCGGCATCGCCGCAGCAGGATACTTCCTCATTCGAGGCTTCTCAATGGAGCGCGTCCGCCAGGAGCGTTCGCTCGATATGTTGATGATCCTCGGCACGCTGATCCTGCCTTTGCTGGCCCCAATTCTAATTGTCCTGGCCGGCTTTAATCCACTCGACACAAGCGGACAAGGCATTCTCCATATCCTGATATTCGTTATCCCTATCAGCATCATCTCGGTCCTGATTGGGTATTGGTGGAACTGGAACATCTGGTGGCGGGCTGCAGTTCTTTTCTACGCCATCTTTACCGTTTTCTACACTTCGCTATTTACCAACGGCAGCGGCTTTTTCACCGGGCTGGTCGGTTCACTCGGTTACTGGCTCGAACAGCAAGGTGTGGAGCGTGGCAGCCAGCCCTGGTATTACTACCTGCTGGTACAGATCCCCGTTTATGAGTTCCTGCCCTTCCTGGCGAGCCTGTTCGGGTTGGGAATCGGCTACTGGCGCTTGCAACAATCTCGCGGGCGCGAAGACGTCGTTTCGCGCAACCTGGTCAACACATTCAGCCTGCTCGCCTGGTGGTCATTCTCCAGCATAGCAGCCTTCAGTATTGCCGGCGAAAAAATGCCCTGGCTAACCTATCACATCGCCCTGCCCCTGATCCTTTTTGGCGGCTGGGCGCTGGGAACTGTTATCGAGCGGATCGACTGGGAAAGCGCGCGGCAGAAGAGCATCTGGCTATCCCTGGCCCTGTTTACAGTATTCATCCTTGGCTTCCTTGGCATGATATCCGCCTGGCTGAACGACCCGCGCCCCTTCAGTGGGAACGACCTGACCCAATTACAATCCACGACCACTTTTGTGCTGGCCCTGGTTGGCACACTTATCAGTGGCTATGGCATCGTGCGGCTTCTGGAAGGCTGGTCGCTCAAGCAACTGGCCTACATCAACATACTGGTTGTCTTTGGCCTCCTGGCAATACTGACCGCGCGCGCATCTTTCCGCGCCACCTATGTCACTTACGATAGCGGACGTGAATTCCTGGTCTATGCGCACGGGTATACCGGCAACAAAGATGTCCTTCGACAGGTCAAAGAACTCTCGAACAAGCTGACCGGCGGAATGGGCATCGTCGTCGCCTATGACGATGATGTCTCGTGGCCAATGTCGTGGTATATGATCGATTACAAGAACGCGCGCTACTATGGCAACCAGCCTGGGCGCGATCTTCGCGATGCGCCTGCCATCATTGTTGGCGATAATAACTTCACCAAAGTCGAGCCGATCGTCGGCGATGCCTACTACCGCTTCGACTACATCCGCATGGTTTGGCCCAGCCAGGATTATTTCAACCTGACACCTGAGCGGATACTCGCTACACTCACGAATCCACAAATGATGGCCGGCATTTTCGATGTCTGGCTGAACCGTGATTTCACCAAGTACGGAGAAGCCGCCGGTCAAACCGCCGTCACGGATGAAGATTGGCAGCCTTCAGATCGGATGCGTCTTTACATCCGCAAAGATGTGGCAGCCATGGTCTGGCAATACGGCTCTGTGCCTGCGGCTGTGCCGGTAGAAAACCCCTACGAAGAAGGCTCCATCCTGCTGCCCGCCGACCTGGTCTTCGGCGTGGAAGGTCAGGAACCGGGCCAGTTTAGCGCCCCGCGAGGCCTGGCGGTCGCCCCAAGCGGAGACATCTACGCAGCCGATTCGCGCAACCACCGCGTCCAACAGTTCAGCCCGGATGGAGAGCTTATCCGCGCCTGGGGCACTTTCAGCGGACTTGAAGTCAGTGTCGCCGAGCCGGGAACATTTAACGAACCCTGGGGGCTGGCGGTCGGCCCGGATGGATCGGTGTACGTCAGCGATACCTGGAATCACCGCATCCAAAAGTTCAGCCCGGATGGCAAATTCATCACTGCCTGGGGTGTCTTCGGCCTGACCGACACGCCCGGCGGCCTGTACGGCCCACGCGGCGTCACAGTCGACTCGCAGGGGCGAGTCTTTGTCGCCGATACCGGGAACAAGCGCATCGTGATTTACGATGCAGACGGAAACATCCTGGGCCAGTTCGGCAGTGAAGGCTTTGGGCAGGGAGAGCTTTACGAGCCGGTCGATGTCAAAATCGATCAGAACGGTTACGCTTACGTTACCGACACCTGGAATCAGCGCATCCAGGTCTTTGCACCAAGCGAAGATGGGCTGACCTACCTGTCCTTCAGCCTGTGGCCCGTGGCAGCCTGGTACAGCGAGTCGCTCGAAAACAAACCGTACCTGGCGATTGCCCCCAATGGCAACGTCTTGATTACCGACCCTGAAGGCTACCGCGTGATCGAATTTAACCCGCAAGGTGAATTTGTGCGCGCCTGGGGCGACTACGGCACCGAACACTTCGCCTTCGGTATGCCTTCAGGCATCGCCAGCGACCAGGACGGCAACATCTGGGTCTCGGACGCAGGCGGCAACCGCCTGATGCGTTTCAAGCTGCCGTAAAAGCAAGATACGATGAGATTAGTCTCCGCAGATTGCACGGGCTGGGCAGGCGTCAAAATCTGCCCGATCCGTGTAGTCTGCGGAGGTTTCTCTTATATTTGCCATAAAGTGCCTTGCGAAGAATGTTTTTTCGCAGTGGTATAATTTCAACCGGCAAGTCTGGTCACAAAAATCACCAGCCATTTCTCAGGGAGAAACAACCGAATGAAGCTCCACGAGTACCAATCAAAACAAATATTTTCCAAGTACGGCATCCCCATCCCCAAGGGACGGGTCGCGGCAACCGCAGTCGAAGCAAAACACATTGCAGAAGAACTCGGTGGCCGCGTTGTTATTAAATCGCAGGTCCTGGTCGGCGGACGAGGCAAAGCGGGCGGCATCAAGCTCGCCAAAGACCCCGCGGAAGCCGAACAGCTCGCCACCCAGATATTGGGCATGGAAATTAAAGGCTTGCCCGTTCGAAAAGTTTTAGTGGACGAAGCCGCCTCGATCGACCAGGAAATTTACCTGGGCATCACCAACGACCGCGCGGCCCGCAAACCGGTCATCATGGCTTCTGCTGCGGGTGGCGTAGACATTGAAGAAGTTGCCGTAACGGCCCCTGAAAAAATCATCAAAGTACACATCGACCCGCTCCTAGGCATCAAGGATTACCAGACCCGCGACATCGCTTCGGGCATCGACCTGCCGCGCGAATACTGGAAATCATTTGGAGAAATCGTCAAAGGCCTGTGGCATGCCTACACAGACAACGACGCCACTCTGGCAGAAATCAATCCGCTGGTGATCAGCAAGGATAAATTGATCGCGGTGGACGGCAAAATGTTGATCGACGACAATGCCATGTTCCGCCACCATCAACTCAATGAAATGCGCGACCTGGATATAGAAGCCCCCTCCGAGATCGAAGCGCGCAAATATGGTCTTACCTTTATCAAATTGGATGGCAACATCGGCTGCATGGTCAACGGTGCGGGCCTGGCAATGGCCACGATGGACATTATCAAACTCTTCGGCGGCGAACCGGCCAATTTTCTCGATATCGGCGGCGGCGCGGGCGCAGACAAGGTTGCCGCAGCCATGCGCATCATCCTGAGCGACCCCAACGTCAAGGCGATTTTGTTCAACGTCTTCGGCGGCATCACCCGCGGCGACGAGGTTGCCAAGGGCATCCTGGTCGCCATGAAAGAAGTCCAGCCCAAAGTGCCGATGGTTATCCGCCTGGTTGGCACCAACGCCGAAGAAGGCCGCCGTTTGCTGGCGAATGCCAACATGATCACCGCTGAAACACTGGCAGACGCCGCCCAAAAAGCCGTCAATGCCGCAAAAGGAGCCTAAGCATGAGCATCCTCGTAGATAAAGACACCCGCCTGATGGTGCAAGGCATCACCGGCGGCGAAGGACTCTTCCACACCCAGCAAATGCTGGCCTACGGCACGAATGTCGTGGCCGGCGTCACCCCCGGCAAGGGCGGCGAATGGGTCGAGGGCAAAGTGCCCGTCTTCGACTCGGTCAAAAAAGGCGCTGAAACCACCGGCGCAAACGCCACCATCATCTTCGTCCCGGCCCGCTTTGCGCCGGATGCCATGTTTGAAGCCGCGGACGCCGGCATCCCGCTTATCATCTGCATCACCGAAGGCGTCCCGGTCCAGGATATGATGCGCGTGCGCAACTACCTCGACCAAAAAGGCGTGCGCCTGATCGGCCCCAACTGCCCCGGCCTGCTGACCCCCGGCGAAGCCAAAGTCGGAATCATCCCCGGCAACATCGCCATCCCCGGCAACGTTGGCGTGGTCTCGCGCTCCGGCACATTGACCTATGAAGTGCTTTATGCCATGAAAAACATCGGCCTGGGCGCATCCACCTGCGTGGGCATCGGCGGAGACCCGGTCAACGGGACCAACTTCATCGATTGCCTCGAGATGTTCAACGACGACCCCAAGACCGAAAAAGTTGTTCTGATCGGTGAGATTGGCGGCAATGACGAAGAAAAAGCGGCCGAATACATCGCCAACAAAATGACCAAACCGGTCGTCTCTTTCATTGCAGGCCAGAGCGCGCCTCCCGGAAAACGCATGGGACACGCCGGGGCGATTATCGAAGGCGGATCAGGCACGGCAGCAGACAAGATCAAGGCCCTCGAATCGGCCGGTGTGCGCGTGGCCCATCATCCTGAAGAAATTGCCGAACTGCTCAAGTAATTACATCAACGACAACAAAAACAAACACAGAGACGCCCTTGCGGGCGTCTCTGTTGTATAATTTCGTTTCTGTGAAGGATTAGCGGTGGCTATCGATGTAGCGCACAGCTTCGCCCACAGACGTGATTTTCTGGGCATCTTCATCCGAGATTTCCGCGCCAAACTTGTCTTCAAAAGCCATGATCAACTCAACCAGGTCGAGCGAGTCAGCCTCGAGATCTTCGCGGAAACTAGCTTCCATGGTCACCTTGCCTTCATCCACCCCAAGCAAGTCCACGATAATTGCCTTGATTTCACCAAAAGTGTCAGCCATAAAATCCTCCGATTTGTTGGAAAAGGTTAGCAGGTATTTTACACCCATTTTGGGCATTTCTCACCATGCGATTTACAAAGACAGGAACACAAGACCATGTCAAAAGTTGCGCCAATTGAAGAAAGAAAAGCCGACCACATCAAAATCAATCTCGAAAAAGATGTAAAATCGGGGCTGGATTCCGGCCTGGAGCGCTACCGTTTCATCCACGAAGCCCTGCCCGAGCTGGACCTGGAGCGCATCGACGCCAGCCTGAGCCTGTTTGGCCGCGCGATGAACGCTCCCATCCTGATCAGTTCGATGACCGGCGGCGCCCGCGAGGCAGGCCAGATAAACCAGCGCCTGGCCCAAGCCGCCCAGGAATGCCGCATTGCCATGGGAGTCGGCAGCCAGCGCGCCGCCCTGGAGCGCCCCGAACAGGCGGAAACCTTCAAAGTCCGCAAAGCCGCCCCTGATATTTTGCTGTTCGCCAACATCGGCGCGGTCCAACTCAACTATGGCTACGGCCTGGATGAATGCCGCCGCGCCGTCGAGATGATCGAGGCCGACGCGCTCTACCTGCACCTGAACGCCATCCAGGAAGCCGTCCAGCCCGGCGGCGACACGAATTTCGCCGGGCTGGCAAAGAAGATCGAAGCCCTCTGCGCCAAACTGGAAGTACCCGTCGTCGCCAAGGAAGTCGGCTGGGGCATCTCAGCGCGGACGGCCAAACTGCTGGCCGAGTGCGGCGTGCAGGCCATCGACGTGGCCGGGGCGGGCGGCACGAGCTGGTCGCAGGTGGAAATGCATCGCGCGCCAGACGAATTCACCCGCGGCCTGGCCGCCAGCTTCATCGATTGGGGCATCCCCACCGCCGACTCCATCCTGCAAGTGCGCCAGGCCGCGCCCGAACTGCCCGTCTTCGCCAGCGGAGGCATCAAGGACGGACTCGACATCGCCAAGTCGATTGCCCTGGGCGCGACCCTGGGCGGCATGGCCGGGCCTTTCCTGAAAGCGGCCGCTGCCAGCGCCGAAAGCGTCGTCGAAACCATCCGTCTGACCCAGCGCCAAATCGAAATCGCCATGTTCGCCAGCGGCGCGGGCAAGTTGGCTGAGTTGGGGATGGAGAAGTTGATCAAGATATAGATGGGAGGAAAGCAAGATGGCATTTCTAAAAATGAGTTGGACAATGAAACAAAAAAACAAGTGGATGCTTTGTTTTATGTTCTGGGCATTTTTGGCGCTTTCAGCCTGTACCGAACAAGTTGCGCCATCATCTATCTCTCCAGAAGCCCTGGCACCATCGAATACGCTAAATTCGACGAAAATTATTCAGCTCTCCACAGAAACATTGCGGCCATCGAAAACGCCAAAACCAACAAATACGCTCTATCCTACATGGACACCTAAATCAACGACGACGGTAACGGCTGCTCCTAATCTTTGTGTTAAAAATCCGGTTCCGTCCGAACTTTTGATATCCAAACCCACAGTTGAGAACAACAAGCTAATTGCTTTTAGTAGTAAACGCCGTACAACTGATTCTTGGGGGTATTCGGATATTTATACCATCGCATTTGATGGCTCAAATTTGAAACAGCTAACCACGTATTCGGGCGATGATGATATGTATCGTTGCACACCTGACGGAAAACAAATTTTATTTCATTCAGATCGAAATCATGAACTATATGAAGAAGGTGAACGTGGATATTTAATGGAGCCATTCAAAAAAGAACTATTTATCATAAATGTCGATGGCACAGGGTCAAAAAAAGTAACCGCCGAACTGCCTGAGTACTCGGGCCGATCACCCGACGGGAGA
>JAKLPV010000160.1 GCA_022013685.1 Anaerolineae bacterium | reverse complement strand
GCTTATTCGAGATGCGCGTACAGCGTCGCGGAAGGCGCTCACCGAATGTGCAGCTTCTATTGGCATTACCCCGGCTACGTTACGCGCCTATGAAGAGGGGCGCAAGTCGCCATCCCTGCCTGAACTCGAGGTGCTTTCTTACTACCTTGATTTGCCGATTCAGCATTTTTGGAGCAACACTGCTCTTTCCGATGATCAGCCTCGCACCGAACCGCTTAATCTAAAAATGTTGACTGCCATCCGTCAGCGGATTATTGGTGTTTTGCTTTCCCAGAAGCGCCAGCAGTTCAGTATTTCGCTTAAGGCATTGTCTTTAGAGACCGGGATTCCCGTCAGCCGCTTAAAAGCATATGAAACAGGGGCAAAGCCAATTCCGCTGGCTGAGTTGGAATCCATTCTTTCCATATTGGGCTCGCGTATCGAAGCTTTTTTTGACCAGAATGGCCCCATTGGTCAGTGGATGAGCGAACAACAGGCAATTCAGGATTTTCTGGAATTACCCCCCGAGTTAAAGGCCTTTGTATGCATGCCTGTTAACCGTCCTTACATCGAATTGGCGCGCAACTTAAGTACGCTTTCGACAGACAAATTGCGTTCAGTTGCCGAAGGCTTGCTTGATATTACCCTTTAGGTAAACCCATTGTCTTGAGTGTTGTCATTTTTTGTGTAATACCGAAAATCAGATCACTTTGTGAGGCATTATGACAGAAACCAATCCAAAACTGATTGCAGACCAGGCTAGCCAGCGTTACCAGGAAGGTGATTTTGAGCAGGCCGCCCGGCTTTTCTCGGAGGCCGCACAAGCCTACCAGGAAGCAGGAAACGCCATCGATGCCGCAGAAATGCGCAATAACCAAAGCGTGGCCCTGCTGCAGATCGATGATTTCCAGGGCGCGCTGGACGCTGTCTTGGAGACAGATGTTGTTTTTGCCGAAGCAGGGGATATTCGCCGCCAGGGATTAGCCCTTGGCAACCAGGCTGCTGCGCTCGAAGAACTCAAACGGCTCGATGAGGCGGTTGAACGTTATCAGGCATCAGCCGATTTGCTGGAAAAGGCAGGTGAAGACCAGATGCGCGCCCTCGTTATGCAGTCTGTTGCCTGGATTTATATAAAGCGCGGCAAGTTTTTTGAGGGCTTGTTCGCGATGAATTCTGGCTTGAGCGGTGTGAAAAACCCGACCCTCAAGCAAAAAATCCTCCGTACTTTGCTTAAATTGAGAACATGGTAAATTTGAATGTAACTCTGCGCCCGGCAGTGCTAAATGATCAGGGACGCATTGCCAACCTTATTTACTTCGAATCGCATGTCCACCGCCATCTCGACTGGCGCTCAGCACTCGACTGGCTGGGCCAGCCTGAATATTGGGTGCTCGAACAGGGTCACAACCTTGCCGGTGTTTTGGCCTGTCCTTCAGATCCGCCCGGCATAGCATGGATACGGCTTTTTGCTCATGCCCATACCGTCACCTCGCGCCAAGCCTGGCAAGTGCTCTGGAAGGTTGCTCGCGAGCAGGTTGTTGATACTCATTGCCAGGTTGCGGCCGCCATCACGCTCCAGCAATGGTTTGCGGAACTCTTGCAAGAAAGCGGGTTTGCGCTCACGCAAAAAATCGTTGTTCTCGACCACGGCTTGAGCGGAGACCTGTCACAAAAACCAGATGCATCCATTCCAATTCGACGGATGACCGAGCAAGATTTGCCCGCTGTTGCCGCGCTGGATGCCGCCGCCTCCCAGCCGAGCTGGCAAAACTCACACCTCTCCTGGCAAATGGCTTTTGCCCAGGCGGGCCTGGCTACAGTCATCGAAGAGCAGGGAAGGCTGCTGGGCTATCAAATAAGCACCACCAGCCCGTTTGGGGTGCACCTGGCCAGGCTGGCTGTTTTGCCCAATTACCAGAAGCGTGGATTGGGGATGGCTCTCGTCCAAAACCTTCTCGCACACGCTTCACGAAACGCTTCGGGGCGAATTACTGTCAATACCCAGGATGATAACCAGCCCTCGCTTTCCCTTTACCGCAAACTTGGCTTTCGTCTAACCGGAGAACAATACCCGGTTTATGTTTTTTCCTGTAGCAACCCCTGAGTTTCTCTCGTATTTTATACATCGCCTACTTGCTGTTGTTTATAGAGGAGGAAGCATGCCCCGACCTGATTCTGTGATTGTCAATGGTCTTGTCCGCCAGGCGCTTGTCTCGGCGCAGGAGGTGATGGGCTCTAATGGACTGAATGCCGTTTTGCGCGCTTCCGGGCTTGAGCGCTATATTGAGAATCTGCCTCCGAACAATATGGAACCGGCCATCAAAACATCTGATTATGCTCATCTGAACCAGGCTATCGAAGAATTTTACGGCCGCGGTGGCCGTGGTATGTTGCGCCGAATTGGAAAAGCCTCCTTCCAGTATGGTATTCGCGAACAAGCTGCCCTGCTTGGCATTGCTGGAGCTGCAATCAAATTATTACCGGAGAGGCAGCGCATCAAATTTATCCTGAATGCTATGGTCAACGCGCTCAAAAAATCAAACGCTGAAGTGGATGCTTGGGTTGAAGAGCGCGGCGAAAAACTGGCTTACATTGATAAAACTTGCGCCATTTGCTGGGGGCGAAGCAGCGAAACATCCTTTTGCCACTTGTATATTGGTTCCATCTCAGAAGCTGTTCTGTGGGCTACGGGAAATGAGTATGAGATTGTCGAAACGCACTGCCTTGGAAAAGGGGATCAGTATTGCTGTTTTGAGGTGGGGGACAAAAAAACGTGACCCTGCCAAAGCGGTTCTTGGGGCGCTTTGTCCAGGCTTTGAATGCTGAAATAGGGTGGGATACGCTCCGAATGCTCTTGAACAAAGGAGGAATGGGCGCGGAACTTGCTGACCCTGGGCCTGCCTTCCGTTTGGATGAGGCTGCGGCTACCCTGGCTTATGACGGAATCCAGGCTGCGTTGCGCTTGCATTATGGACGCGGCGCGCGCGGGATTTTGGTCCGTATCGGACGCCTAATGTGGCCTTATCTTTTAGCTGACGCCTCCTTGTTTTTATGGGCCCGCTTGCGGGGCGCGCGTTTTCTGCCCTCGTCTTGGCGGGTTAAGCTGGCGCTCGAACTGCTGGCAAGCCTGCTGCGCGGAGAGTCAAACAATATTGCCGTCCACAGCCTTGATTTGGATTATATGATTGTAGACCATGATTTCTCTACAATAAAGAGCCGGGACGCCAGTGAACCGATTTGCTTTGTCACCCTGGGGCTGCTTCAAGAGTGTGTTTACTGCGCAAGTGGCCGCGAATTGGATGTCACCGAAACATCCTGCCGGGCAGCTGGCGCGAATGCTTGTGAATTTCACATAAGAGCTGATTAGATGGTGGTTGGGAAGAGCAAAAGTAAGAGTATTGTGTGAGATGCCGTGTTATCTCTAGACAAAAAGCATCGAACATGGCAGAATTGCGCGAATATTTGAAAAGGAGAGAGAGTAAGATGAGTAAACGTCAGGAAATGCGTGACAAACGCCGCAAGCAACAACAGACCCAGCGCATCGTGATCGGTTCGATCGTTTTGCTGGGCGCTTTATTGGTGTCCCTTGCCTTGATTTTGCCAAGCCTCAATCAGGATGCTGCCCCTCTTGCAGTTGACTTGAAAGAGCGTCCCCAGGCTGATTTCAATCGCATGGGCGACCCCAATGCCCCCATCACCATCACTGAGTTCTCAGATTACAAATGCAGCCATTGTGCTTCTTTTGCCCTGGAAACGGAACCATTGCTGGTGGAAGAATACATCAAGACTGGCAAAGTGTATTTCGTTTATCGATCAATGGGAGGTTGGATTAACCCGGAGTCGTTGCTGGCTATCGAAGCATCTTACTGCGCCGGTGACGAAAACAAATTCTGGGAGTTTCACGACCTGGTTTTTATGAACCAGGCTTCAACTTTCAATAATTCCTTGATGAAGGCGTTCGCAGAGCAACTGGGATTGAACGAATCCAACTTCAATTCCTGTCTTTCGGCTGGAAAGTATAAAGAGCTATCCAATCAGGATGCTGCTGACGGGACGGCCCTTGGCGTTCAGGGAACACCAACCTTTATCCTTACCTATAAAGTCAATGGCGAAGAACGCCAGCGTGTTCTGCCCGGAAATTACCCACTGAGTGGTTTCCAGCAGGAGATTGAAGCAGCGCTTGACGAAATGGGTTTATAGCATCCGTCTCTTTGTCAATACAAAACGCCGGGCGTTGTTGAAAACGCACCGGCGTTTTATATTTCACTTTTGTGATGCTTTATCCGCCAAATTGTGCAATGGCCCAGACAATTAGCGGCGCAATCAGGATGGCCGGGAGGAAGTTGCCTACACGGATTTTCTTGATTTCGAGCAGGCTGCTGAGTCCCAGGCCAAAGAGAATGACGCCGCCGGTAGCGGTCATTTCGGTCATCATGGCTTCATTGATGACACTGCTTAATGTCCCGGCCAGCAGGCTGATGCCGCCCTGGTAAATTGCAACCGGCAAAATCGAGAACATAACCCCGATCCCCAGGGTCGAGGCAAAGGCGATTGAGATAAACCCATCCAGCACTGATTTAACGGCCAGTAATTGGAAGTCGCCGCTCAGCCCGTCTTGAATGGAACCCATGATGGCGATTGGGCCGGTGCAGTAGAGTAGGGAAGCTGCCAGGAAGCCGCGCACGAATCGGCTGGAGGCGCCGCCTTCGCTGGAGCCAGTAAATCGTTTTTCGAGCCAGGTTCCCAGGTTGGCAATTCCGTCCTCGATGCGCCACCATTCGCCCAGGATGGCTCCAATAATTAGTGCGCCCAGCACAATCAGGGATTCTTGGGTTTGGAAGAACATTTGCAGGCCGATGGCGGCGGTGAACAAGCCCATGCCATTGACGACAGTCGCTTTGAGTTTGTCAGAAAGACGCGCGCCAAAGACGATCCCGATCAGGCTTCCGGCGATGATGGCAATAACGTTGATCAGTGTTCCGGTCATAGATGTTTTATTGATCCTTGGCGAGGTTGCTTTTCTTCCCGGCGTGGGTATTCTCGACCAACTCCAGCATGAAGATGAGTGAGGACAGGCGGTTCAGGTAAGCCAGAAGGTGCTGGTTTTCCAATTTTCCTGCGTGAAATAAGGCAACGACACGCCGCTCGGCTCGCCGGACGATGGTGCGCGCCAGCGCCAGGGTTGCGCTGGCCGGTACATCGCCAGGCAGGATGAATTCACGCGGCAATTCGACGGTTTGCTCGAGTGCGTCGGTCTGTTCTTCGAGCCAGTGGACGCGCTTCTCATCAATCGAGCGGAATTTCGCTGCGTTTTCAGGCGTTGCGCCGACTTCGGCCATTAATTTATACAGATCGCGCTGTGCTTCCAGCAGCAGGAGCACAGTTTGCGGGGCTTGCGCGTTCGAACGGGCCAGGCCCATCGCGGCAGTGGCTTCATCCACTGCGCCGAGGGCCTCGATGCGGTCATCGAACTTGGGCACGCGGCCTTCGCCCAACAGGCCGGTGGTGCCTTCATCTCCGGTACGGGTATAGAAAGGGGACATGCGCGCTATTATACCCGTCCCGGTCACAAGTTGCGCTTTTTATAAGAGCATGAACACGCAATATCATGACCACGGAGATATTCCCAAAGAGACTGTTTCCCGGCGATGAGCGATGATGTTTTCACTGGTAAAATTCTTACTGCTGATACCCGGTTTGTCTTGATAGGTGAATGATGACTCATGTTGTTGTTGCAATGTCGGGCGGTGTGGATTCTTCGGTGGCGGCGGTTCTGCTTAAGGAGCAGGGCTACCAGGTGACCGGGATGATGCTGCGCCTGTGGTCTGAACCGGGCAAGGAAGAATCCAACCGCTGCTGTACGCCCGATTCGATGGCCCAGGCGCGGCGGGTCGCGGCTCGGCTCGATATTCCGTTTTATGTGGTCGATGCCAAGGAGATTTTCCGCAAGACGGTTGTCCAATCTTTTTTGGATGGCTACGCCGAGGGGCAGACCCCCAACCCGTGCCTGGTTTGCAACCGCCACATTCGCTGGGAAATCCTGCTTAACCACGCCCTCGCCCATGGCGCGGACTTTATGGCGACCGGCCACTATGTCCGCTTGAAGGTGGCTGAGGATGGCACGCGCCAACTGCTGCGGGCGCTCGATCCGGCCAAAGACCAGAGTTATGTTCTTTCGGTATTAAGCCAGGCGCAATTGCAAAAAGCGCTCTTCCCGGTTGGCGATTATCCCAAAGCCGAGATTCGGCGTATCGCTGAAGAACACGGTCTTTCGGTGGCGAAGCGGCCAGATAGTCAGGATCTGTGTTTCCTGGCGGGTGAGGATTATCGTAACTTCCTGCAACGCAATGCGCCTGAGATTTTGGTTCCCGGTGAAATCGTCAACCGGCAGGGGCAGGCGCTTGGCCAGCACACTGGCCTTGCCAATTACACCATCGGTCAGCGCAAGGGCCTGGGATTGGCTTCTGCCGTGCCGCTGTATGTGCTGGGCAAAAGCGCGGGCGATAACCGCCTGATCGTTGGCGAACAGGATGAACTCGGCAGCCGCGAATTGCTCGCAATCGATGTGAACTGGCAGGGCGGGCAGGTCCCGTCCGCGCCGTTCAGGGCCGAGGTCAAGACGCGTTACACAGCCCAACCGGCTTTGGGCCTGGTAACGCCCGTCAATAATGGTAGCCAGGCGCAGGTGCTGTTCGACGATTCGCAACGTGACATCACCCCAGGGCAAGCGGCGGTCTTTTATGACGGCGACCAGGTTCTGGGTGGTGGAATCATCCTTCAATCCAGATAAAAGGGTATGAACTTATGACTTTGCCAACAATCTTGTTCGGGATTTTACTTTCCAGTGCTTATGGCGCGGGTTATCACGTGTGGCGCGGGGGCAGCATTCGGCGGCTGACGCTTTTCCTGGTTTTGGGTTGGGCCGGTTTTTGGGGCGGGGATACGCTCGGCTGGTCCATGGGCTGGGATTTTGGCGCGGTGGGCAACCTAAATGTTGGCATGGGCACACTGGGTGCGGCTGCGTTTCTGCTGATCGGCGATTTTGTCAGCCGGATCGGCTGGCGGGAACAAAAAAATCCCCCGCCAGATCGACGAGGGACTTTGCGATAATAGGGCTGGTATTATGCGGCTTGGACGTCTGCCGCTTGCAGGCCTTTGGGGCCTTGCTCGATGGTGAATTCCACTTTCTGACCTTCGGTCAGCGATTTGTAACCTGACATTTGGATGGCTGAGAAGTGAACAAAAACATCCGGGCCGCCTTCGCGTTGAATGAAGCCAAAACCCTTGCTGGAATTGAACCACTTCACGGTGCCGGTAACACGTTCGCTCATTGCTGCATTTACTCCTTGAACTGAAAAGCGGATGAGATGTGTGGCGGGTGTTACAGGCATTAACAAAAAAAGCCCGGACGGGTCGCGTCCAGGCTATCCTTTGCGTACAGCAAGAAACACGTGCCACTTACGGGCATATTTTATCAAAAGCAAAGTTTGTGTCAAGTGCTTGTGGTAAGATAACAACAAATATCCCCAATTAATGAAAGGTGATTCTATGCCCCCTCGTATTGAATCTTTGCTCGCAGCTCGTCTCTTTGTTGCGCCGCAGCTGGTCGATGAGCGCATTTACTTTATCAGCAATTTGAGTGGACGACTGAGTCTGTACGCCATGAATTATGGCGGCAGCGTGCCGGAACCGCTCCTGCCGCCGCACCTGGCCTTGCAGAATCCGCACCTGATTGGCGGGTATTCGTTCTATGTTCTGCCTGACCTGGACAAGATTGTCGTTATGCTCGACCGGGATGGCGACGAAAACTACCAGCCGATGCTGATTCCCTTGGAAGGCGGTTTTCCCGAACCGGCCTTTGATAATTTCTTCGACGGTTACCGTGTTCATATGGGCGAGGTGGATGCCGAAAAGGGTATCGTCTACTTTAATGCTGAACGACGCGATAAACCCGTGCAGGAGGCCTATCGTGGCAATCTCTTTACCAACGAGCTGACCAAGCTGGGTGAATCTGCCTGGGGCGCTTACCCGTCGGCACACAGCCCTGACCACAAACGGGTAGTGCTTTCAGATGGCTACTCAGTCGGTGACAGCGTTCACTACCTGGTCGAAGGCAAGAAGAAGCGGCTTTTGTTCGGCAAGGCCCTGGAAGATCGCCAGCCGGGCGAGGCTGTCCCGTTGAGCGGTATTAATTCGATTCTGTTTGCGCCTTCGGGAAATGGGCTTTTGCTTTCGTCGGCCCTGTTTTCGGATACCTATTCGTTGGGTTATCTCTCCCTGGAGAAACCTGGCGAAATCCTGCCGGTCAAAATCAAGGGCGTGAAACACACCGGCGTGGGTGAGTTGGAGGGTGTCTCTCATCTGAAAGATGATCGTTATTCTGTTGCTTACAACATCGACGGCTGCTCCTGGTTGTACGAGGCTGTCTTTGATGAAGACAAACGTGTCATGAAGTTGAAGCGCATTGTGGTTGGCGACGCTCCGTTGGATGGCGGCGTAATGGAACATGCCGATTTTAATAAGGAACTCGATATTTTCACGATTTCCTTCTCTACGGCCATTTCACCGACCCAGATTTATACCGTCGAAGGCAAAAAACGCGATTTGATCGTCCAGCATACCAACGAAAAGGTGCTGGGCATTCCCGACGAGCATTTGTCGCCGGGGGAAGATGCCTCGTTTACATCCTACGATGGCTTGCGGATTTCGGCGCGGCTGTACCTGCCCGCCCAGGCGCTGGGATTTGAAGGGCCGCGTCCGCTGGTTTATTACATTCACGGCGGCCCGCAAGGCCAGGAACGTCCTGATTTTGCCTGGTTCTCGATGCCACTGATCCAGTTTCTGACCCTGCGCGGTTTTGCAGTCTTCGTCCCCAACGTGCGCGGCTCGACCGGCTACGGCCTGAGTTACACAAAATATGTTGACCGCGACTGGGGAGGCAACGACCGCCTGGATCATGTCCATGCCATGCGGGAGGTGTTGCCGAACGACAAACGCCTGGACGCGACCAACGCGGCGGTGGTAGGGCGTTCTTATGGCGGTTACATGACCCTGACCCTGGCCGGGCGTCACCCCGACTTGTGGAAAGCCTCTTGCGATATGTTTGGGCCATATGATCTGATTACCTTCTCCGAACGTATCCCTGAAACCTGGAAGCCTTATTTCAAACTGGTCATTGGTGACCCATCTGATCCTAAAGACCGCGAGTTCCTGACCGAACGCTCCCCCAAGACTCACCTCGAAAACCTGGCCTGCCCGATGCTGGTCATCCAGGGACGCAACGATCCGCGGGTAGTGGCCGCCGAGTCTGAAGATCTGGTCAAAACCCTGCGCAAAAAAGGCAAAGATATGGAATTGCTCATCTTTGAAGACGAAGGCCATGATGTCCTTAAGTACGAGAATAGGGTGACTTGCTATAATGCGATCACCGATTACTTTACAAAATACTTAACTCCTTGATTTCGTATGCGGATAGGTAGGAAAGCGTTTATACTTCTGCCTATCCGTTTTTAAATTGTGAGCGCTATGACTTGGAAACTCAATACAACCCAACCAGAGGCTGGCGACCTGGTGCAGCTTGTCGGCCTTCGTCACAAACACTTTATCTTTAACCTGGCTCCTGGCGCTGAATTTGGTACCCATCGCGGTGTCATCAAGCACGACGACCTGATCGGTTTGCCCTGGGGCAGCCAGGTTTTCAGCCATATGGGCAGTCCCTTTTTCCTGTTGCAGCCCTCGCTGGCTGATATTCTTATCGACCTGCCGCGCAACACCCAGATCCTTTATCCAAAGGATATTGGATTGATCCTGGTGACAATGGGGGTAGGTTCGGGACAGCGAGTCATGGAAGCCGGAACGGGTTCCGGTTCGATGACCATTGCCCTGTCTTTTTCCGTTGGCCCGACGGGCCGCGTTATCAGCTATGAAAGACGCCCCGAAATGCAAACCCTGGCGCGCAAGAATCTTTCCCGCTTGGGGCTGGAAGAGCGAGTCGAATTTAAATTGGGCGACATCGCCGATGGGATAGAAGAAACCAACATGGATGCTTTTTTCCTGGATGTGCCCAATGCCTATGATCTTATTCCACAAGTGCGTGCTGCGCTCAAACCGGGTGGATTTTTCTCAGCCATCATTCCCACTTATAACCAGGTTGAGAAAACCCTTTACGCCTTGCGCCGCCATCAGTTTGCTTTCATCGAGGTCTGCGAAGTTTTACTGCGTTATTACAAACCGGAGCCGAGCCGTTTGCGTCCCACCGACCGCATGGTGGCGCATACTGGTTTCCTTGTTTTTGCCCGTCGCATCGATCTTTCTGAAGACCCGCGTGTGACGGCCCTTTTGATCGAGCAAAACCTGTTGAGTGACTCTTCACCGGATGCGGAAGAATCGGTAATTGATCAACCTGAATTGGAATAAGAATCTATGCACCGTATGTTTGGTTTCAGCTCCCCAATTTCACCACTCTTGAAGCGCGCCAATGCCTGCATGGCATCCGGAGATTGTTTGGCGGCCGCCAAAGCTTACGAGGAATTGCTGGAACAATCCGGGCCGCAGCCTGGGCCGCAATTTGCTTTTGTTTGTTTGCAGGCCGGGAGTGCGCGTTTGCAGGCCGGGCAGTCCGCCCAGGCTGTGAACCATTTTCGGCGCGGTCTGGATATTCTGGCGGCCCACAGCCGCTATGCGCAGATGTACCACAGCGGCCAGCGTATCAAAACCGAACTCGAAAAACGCGGTATGGTGCGCGAAGCCCGGGTTTTTATGGCCCAGATTCATTCCAACATGCCTGCTGCCGCAGAAATCCCCACCCAGCATGTCAGTGAGCAGCTACCCACCTTGCCGCCGATATGTCCAATTTGTGGCGGCTTTCTGCGTGTTTTTGAGCTGCACTGGCGCAACGCGCACACAGCCGAATGTTCGTTTTGCGCCTCGCCCCTGGAAATTGCGTGAATCTTGATTTTTTGACCGAAGAATTTATTACCCAGGCGCTGCATTTCCCACCCGTTTCGCCTTATACCGAGAAAGAGATTTCAGCGGACCACCCTTTACGCCTCGCCGGTGTCCTGGTTCCGCTCGTTTGCCAGGCCGGGAGTTGGTACCTGCTCTACACCCGCCGGGCGGACGGGGTCGAACACCACAAGGGCCAGGTATCGTTCCCCGGCGGCGCAAGCGATCCGGGGGAAAGCGCCGAACAAACCGCCTTGCGCGAGGCCGATGAGGAGATTGGCATCCGGCCAGCGGATGTGCGCATCCTCGGCCGTCTTCCGCAGATTGTGACCATCAGCGACTATTTGGTCACCCCGGTTGTCGGGGTTGTGACCTGGCCTTATGCCTTTCGTGTATATACGCCCGAAGTGGCCCGGGTTTTTGCTTTGCCGCTATCCTGGCTGGCCGACCGCAATAATTTTATGCTGCTCATGCGCTCCGAAACCGGGCGGCACGTGATCGCCTACCAGCCTTATGACGCCGAGCTATTATGGGGTGCGACTGCCCACATGACGGTTGAGTTTCTAAAGATTTTGAAATTACTATAGAAAAATCCCCGCTCCAGGTTTCGGAACGGGGATTTTTTGTGTTACTCTTCGTCTTCTTCTTTCTTCTTCTCGATCAGTTCAGGCTCTTCGGTTACAGCTTCCTCGGAGTCTTCACCGGCACTCATGGCGGTACCAGAAGCAATCACGATCACTTCATCAGGATCGGTCAAAAGATCTATTCCCTTGGGCAGGGTGATGTCGCGGACGTAAATGGCGTTGCCGATCTCGGTCAAGATCGAAATGTCGAGTTCGATGCGCTCGATCAGGTCTTGCGGCAGGGCTTCAACTTCCAGTGCGGTCAGGTTGCTCACAATAACAGCATCATTCTCTTTAACCGCCGGGGCAACACCGTTCAGATGGATCGAAATCATCGTGCGGATTTTTTCAGTCAAAGAGACAGCCTGGAAATCAACATGGGTCAGGTTGCCTTTGATGTAATTTTTCTGGCGTTCACGAACCAGGGCGGGAATCTTCTTGCCATCGACGTCAATCGTAACCATGCTGGATGACGTCAATTTTGCGAGAATCAGCCCGGCATCGTGCGCATCCATCTGGATTGGGGTCGATTCGATTTTATGTCCATAAACTACGCCGGGTAAAAATCCCTGGCGGCGCAGGGCACTGACCTGTTTGCCGATGACAGTGCGCTTGCTGGCTTTCAAAATAATTTTTTCCATCTTCGTTACTCCTTGGGCGCCTCTCACCCTGTCTCATAGCAGGATTACCTTCACCCGATTGAATTTACACGGCGCAGGACGCGCCGGTATTGATTATTTTTTGCGCCCGAATAACAAGCGGCCAGCCAGCAGGGTCAACCCTGCCACCAACCCACCGAGCACACCGGCCAGCAGGGCGCTGCGCTGGTTTATAAGGGCATCCACATTGCCGTGGATCTCGCGTCCAATCACCAGCCCGGCGCGGATGTTATCGGCCCGTATCTGACGGGCTACGGCGACGCCTATTGATGAACCCTGGGCCAAAACGGTATCTGCCATAACTACCAGCGCCTCGCCTTGAAAGTCCACATGGCTTGCATTTAGAATACCTACCGCGGCGGTTTCGAGCGAGGCCTGTCCACTGTTTAGCGCGCCGACAGCCACCCGGTTGGCATCGAATTTTTGACAGTTGACTGCGCCAATCGCTGTGATGCTCATATCGGCTTCAGCGGCCTGGATTGCGCCAATGTTCGAATGCGTGGCCCGCACCAGATCAGCCTCGATTTTTTCCACGCTGGTCTGGGACAGATTAACGATCTGGGGGTTTTCTTCGCTCGATTGTTCCAGGTTGGTCATGGCGCTCTCCGGGCAAAAAACACGCCTCCCCGCGGAGGCGTTGAGTTCAACGATTGAATTTTAGCCGCGCGGGGCAGTTTCGTCAAGGAGTAAAGTAAAATACAGCCCATGCGAAAACTACTCTATCTTACCGTCTTTCTGTCTGGCATGAGCGCATTGGCCGCCGAGTTTGGCGCCTCGCGCCTGTTGCAAATGCGTTTCAGCAGTATCACCCTGGTATGGGCGGTTATCATTGGGTTGATTTTGGTCTATTTTGCAATTGGCTACGCCCTGGGCGGCCGGTTGGCAGACCGCTCACCTTCTCCCGTAACCTTTTTTAACGTAATTGCCTGGGGCGGTCTTACTCTTTCCATCGTCCCGCTGGTTGCCCAACCGATCCTGCGTTACGCCAGCCTGGCCTCCGACGCGCTCAACTTTGGCGTCATGGCTGCGGCTTTTATTGCCACACTGGTTTTGTTCAGCATCCCGGTCACCTTGCTGGCGATGACATCGCCTTTTGCTTTGCGCTTGCTGCTTGAAGACCCCAAGCGGGCGGGCAATATCTCCGGGAATGTCTCAGCCTTTTCGACCTTTGGCTCGGTGCTGGGTGCTTTCTTGCCGACCCTGCTGCTCTTTGACCTTGTTGGCGCGGCGCGCAGTATTCTCATTTTTGGTCTGCTGATGCTTGCCCTGGGTGTAATTGGCCTGTTCCGCACCGGCGCGGTTCGTAAGGCTGCCATTTTTGGCCTGGCATTGCTCTTCTTTGTTGGCATGTTCATCTTTGGCGATTTTCATGGCAAGGACACACCCGGTCAAATCTACGAGGCTGAATCGGCCTATAACTACATCGAAGTACTTGAAATCGGCCAGAGCCGCTACCTGCGCTTGAATGACGGTCAGGGAGTTCACTCTGAGTATCATCCAGATATATTGTTTTACGGCGGCCCCTGGGAGCAGTTCCTGGTCGGCCCGCTCTTCAACCCGGCCCCGTACCGCCCTGAGCAGGTGGAGCGTATCGCCATTGTTGGCCTGGCCGCTGGCACATCTGCCCGCCAGGCCAGCGCCATCTTTGGCCCTGTTCCGATAGACGGCTATGAGATCGACCCCAAGATTGTCCAGGTTGGGCGCGATTATTTCGAGATGACCATGCCCAACCTGACCGTCCATGTCACCGATGGCCGCTGGGGTCTGGAGCGTTCCCCGCACCAGTATTCGCTCATCATCGTCGATGCCTACCGCCCGCCCTACATCCCGCCCAACCTGACCACCCGCGAATTTTTTGGCATCGTCCACGAACGTCTGGCTCCTGACGGGGTTTTGGCGGTCAACATTGGCCGCACCGCCGACGACCGCCGCCTGATCAACGACCTGGCGGCCACGATTGGCGAACACTTTGCCTCGATTTACGTGATGGACATTCCTTATACGTTTAATTCGATTCTGTACGCCACGAAAGCCGAAACCAGCTTCGAAAACCTGTTTGCCAATTACAACCTGCTCCAGGCGGATGCGGCTTCGCACCCGTTGCTTGTCACCGCCAGCGCTGTGACTCTGGCCAACCTGCGCGATACCCCCTCCGGCGGACGGGTCTATACCGACGATTGGGCGCCTGTCGAAGCTGTCACCAACGATATGATCTTGCGCTTCATCCTCGGCGGCGGTGCGGAAAGCTTGCAATAATTTTGTCACGCGTTACATCGTTTGAGAATTCCAGGAGCATTTTGTGAAACTTTACTTATCTGGCCTTGCCACCCTATTGACCATACTCATCATCCCACTCTTTTTAGTGCGCTTGCTGCTCATCCCATCTTTTCTGGCGATTGAGTACCGTATGCCCGGTTTCCCTGAAGACACCTACGGATTTACCTACGAAGAACGTGTCAAATGGGCGACCTATGGCATCGAATACTTGGTCAACGATGCGGGGCCTGAATTTCTCGGTGATCTGCGCTTTGATGACGGTTTGCCCGTTTTTAACGAACGGGAAGTTGGCCACATGCTCGATGTCAAGATTGTTGTCGGGTATACGCTGACAGTTTTTCGCGTATCCCTGGTTTTGCTGGTTGGCCTCGGCTTGTTGGCCTGGCGGCGCGGCTGGGTGGACGCCTACCGCCTCGGGATCTCACGCGGCGGCTGGATTTTGCTCGTTATCCTGTTCACGCTTGGCCTGCTGGCGATCACCTCCTTCTGGCAGTTTTTCTCGGCCTTCCACGCCATTTTCTTCGAGGGCGACTCCTGGCTGTTTGCTTTCTCCGATACGCTGATTCGGCTTTACCCGATCCGCTTCTGGCAGGATGTCATTTTGTACATTTTTGGCGGTTCGGCGCTTACGGGCGGTTTGCTCGGCTGGTTTTTGGGAAAGCGCCCGTAAGCGCAACACCCCGCCCGTATTCGGGTTAATAACCGTATATAATGCCCGTAACGGGTTTATAATGCCCGAAGCGGGTATAATTCCCTTGCAAGGAGCAAATCATGCCCGAATTTTTATCGTTGGAAAACCGTATTGCCCTGGTTACTGGCGGCTCGCGCGGTATTGGCCGCGCAATCGCCCTCGAACTGGCAACACGTGGCGCAGCAGTGGTTGTTAATTATCTCAAGTCGCCCGAGGCGGCTGAAAGCGTCGTCAACGAGATTCAGGCGGCGGGTGGGCGCGCAGCAGCCTTCCAGGCTGATGTCTCGCTCTTCGATCAGGCGGCGGCCCTCGTCAAATTTACTATCGAGACCTTTGGCGATATCCACATTTTAGTGAACAATGCCGGGATCACCCGCGACACGCTGATTATGATGATGTCTGAAGAAGACTGGGACGCGGTCATCGATACCAACCTGAAAAGCACGTTCAATTGCTCAAAAGCGGCCGTGCGTCATATGATGCGCAAACGCTACGGCCGTATCATCAATATTTCGTCTGTTTCCGGGCAAATGGGCAACGGCGGCCAGACCAACTACTCTGCTTCGAAAGCCGGGCAGATCGGTTTTACCAAAGCCCTGGCGCGCGAAGTCGCTGCCCGTAACCTGACCGTCAATGCGGTCGCCCCCGGTTTTGTTGATACTGAAATTCTGGATGCGATGCCGCCCGAAATGCTTGAAACTGCCCTTAAATTTGTCCCGTTGGGCCGCAAAGCCCAGCCCGAAGAAGTTGCTTACGCTGTTGCTTTCCTCGCTTCTGACCAGGCCGCTTTCATTACCGGCCAGGTGCTGGCGGTGGATGGCGGCATGGCAATGATGTAGCCAAGGAGAATCTCATGAGCGATTACAAACCATTAGGCAAGACCACCCTTTCCCCTGAGGTGCTGATCACGATCACCAAAATGGCAACCCTGAGTGTGCCTGGCGTCAGCCGATTGGCCCAGGTTCCTGCCCGTTTTGAGCGCCTGTTCAAGCGCGGCACCGATGGCGTTGAGTTAAAGGTTGAAGATAACCTGGTCTACCTGGATCTGTTCCTGGCCCTCAAGCCGGATGTCCACGTGCGCGAAGTCAGACGTAATATTCAGCATCAGGTGGCGCGCGCCATTGAAGAAATGGTTGGCATGGATATCGGCCATGTCAACATTCATATTGAAGATGTTGATTACCCCGAAGGGGCCTAACCGTTCATGAAATCCCGCACCAAGGCCAGAGCCTTTGCCTTGCAAGTACTTTACGAAGTAGATATGGTTGCTCACCTTCCCGGCGTTGTTTTTCAGCAGCGCCTGGAAGACACCCACGATGGGGAGCAGGAAACCCTGGACAATGACCAGGTTGAGTTTGCGCGCCAAATTGTAGTGGGTGTCTCTGTCTTGACCGAGAAACTGGATCATGCCATTGAGCGTTATGCGCCCGAATGGCCCTTTGATCAGATTTCTGCGATTGACCGTAATATTTTACGTATGGCTGCCTGGGAATTTGCTGTCTCGCGCCAGACCCCGCTCAAGGTTGCCATTAATGAAGCCGTTGAACTCGCCAAACACTACGGCTCCGACAGCGCCCCGCGTTTTGTTAATGGCGTTCTCGGCAGCCTGGCCGACCATGAAAACGAAATCCGCCAGGCTTTGACAAGCAGCGCGAAAACTTCTTTAGAATAAACCTCCCCAGAGATGACGATGTTACAACCTGATCAAACGATTCTACAATCGCTTGAGTTGATTCGCAGCGGACAAACCAGCGCAGACGAACTCACCTCGGCCTGCCTGGCCGTTATCGAGGCCAAAAATCCCACCCTGAATGTTTTTGCTTGCATGTCCAGCCCTGAACAGAGGACCGGCTATCATCAAGGCCCGCAGCCGCAAGGCGAGCTATCTGGTATTCCCATTGTCATCAAAGATTTGATCGATATTGCCGGGCTGCCCACCACGGCCGGATCGCCTAACTTTTTCGGCCAGCAACCGGCGCTAAAAGATGCTCTGGTGGTCGATAAACTCAAATATGCGGGCGCCACCCTGCTTGGGAAAACCAATACCCACGAGATTGCACTCGGCATTACCGGGACCAATCCGCATACCGGGCCGGTGCGCAACCCGCACAATCCCGAACGGATCAGCGGTGGTTCTTCAAGCGGCAGCGCAGCGGCAGTTGCGAGCGGAATGGCCCTCGGTGCGCTCGGCACGGATACAGGCGGCTCGGTGCGCATCCCGGCTGCCCTGTGCGGCGTGGTTGGTTTTAAACCCACTTTTGGGCGAGTCAGCACACGCGGTGTTTTACCGCTTTCCTGGAATCTCGACCACGTTGGACCGATTGCAAAGACCGTCGCCGATGCGGCCCTGCTGTATTCCGTCCTGGCTGGGTATGACCCGCAGGACCCCAACGCCGTCCTGGTTCCACCCGCGCCATTCCAACGCCAAAAGGACATCTCAGATTTTCGGGTGGCCCTGGTTGTTGGCGACTATATCTCCGAAGCAGACCCGGAGATACTGGCTGTCCTCAGCCGTGCTGCCGGGATTTTTGCCAGCCTGGGCGCAGAGATTGTTGAAGTTGAAATCCCGCGCCTGGAGGAAGCAGCCCGGGCCAACGGGACGATGGTCATTGCCGATGCGGCAGCTTTCCACCGCGAACGCCTGGACGAACACCCGGATTGGTTCGGCGCAGATGTGCGTGAGCGCCTCGAAAAGGGACGTGCTGTCACATCAACCGAATATATCCTGGCGCGCCGTGTGCAGAGTGAAATGAAACGCTACTTTGGTTTGTTTTTCGATCCATTCGATGTTTTATTGCTGCCCACCACGGCCAGCGTCGCCGCCCCGATTGATGGCCTCGACTCTGCTGCTTATGCCTCGCGTCTGACGCGCTTTACCGCCCCCTTTAACCTGACCGGCCTCCCGGCGCTGACTGTACCCTGCGGGGCCTCACCTGACGGCCTGCCGATCGGTGTGCAGTTGGTCGGCCCGGCCTGGAGCGAGCAGATCGTCTTGCAGGCCGGGCAGGCGCTCGAAACAGCCACCCAATAAAAATTCGTGGATGCTTCCCAGACGGCATCCACGAAAAATTTAAAAACATGAATTCCGGCTGCCAGATTCGCGGCCTTATTTGATATTGCGTTTGAGTGTCTTGATCTCTTCTTCGCTCAGGTCGGGCAGGTTTTCAACGCGCTCGATCTGCAGCGCCTGGCGCTGGGCTTCGCGCCACATCTCCAGGCGGTTCTTGACCTGGTTTTCGTAGCCTTCTTCAGATGGGCTGTAGAAATAGGTTCCTAGCAGGCGTTTGGGCAAATACTGCTGGGGCGCAAAGTGGCCTTCTTTTTCGTGCGGATAGATATAGCCCTCGCCCTGGCCGGTGACGGCGTCGCGGTTGCTGTCTTGCAGGTGCTTGGGAACGCTGCCCGCGCCTTCCTGTTCGATGCGCTGCATGGCTTTGAAGTAAGCCCCGGCGCTGTTCGATTTGGGCGCGGTGGCCAAGTAAAGGGTGGCCTCGACCAGTGGATAAATTCCCTCGGGCAGGCCGATGAAATCGAAGGCCTGGGCGGCGGCCGAGGCGACCACCAGACCCATCGGGTCGGCCAGGCCGATATCTTCACCGGCCAGAATGATCAGGCGGCGGACGATGAAGCGCGGGTCTTCGCCGGCGTAGATCATTTTGGCGAGCCAGTAAAGGGCCGCGTCCGGGTCGGAGCCGCGCACCGATTTGATGAAGGCCGAGATCGTATCGTAGTGGGCGTCGCCATCCTTGTCATAGAGCACCGCCCGGCGCTGGATCGATTCCTGGGCCACATCCAGCGTAATCTGGATGACATTTTGTGAGTCGGGCGGGGTCGATTCTACTGCCAGTTCGAGCGCATTCAGGGCGTTGCGCGCATCGCCGGTGGCCATATCGACCAGGTGGGCGCGCGCTTCAGGGGCCAGGTTGATTTTTCGTTTTCCGTAACCGCGCTCGGGGTCGCTGATGGCGCGATCGAGCAGCAACCCGACCTCGCTCTGGTTCAGGTTGCGCAGTTGGAAGATCCGCGAACGGCTGACGAGGGCCTTGATCACCTCGAAAAACGGGTTTTCAGTGGTCGCGCCGATCAGGATGATCGTGCCATTCTCGACAAAGGGCAGCAGCGCATCCTGCTGGGCCTTGTTCCAGCGGTGGATCTCGTCCACAAAAAGTATTGTGCGTTGTTTGTAGAGCCGGCTGCGCTCCTGGGCGCGGTCAATGACTTCGCGCAGATCGCTTTTTCCGGTCAGGATGGCCGACAAAGTCTCGAAGTGGCTCTTGGTCTGGTTGGCGATGACCTGGGCCAGGGTGGTTTTGCCGGTTCCGGGCGGCCCGCACAGGATGATCGATGAAAACAGGCGGTCGGACTCGATGGCACGGCGCAGCAGCTTGCCCTCGCCGACGATGTGCTCCTGGCCGATGTATTCGTCCAGGGTGCGCGGACGCATCCGCGCGGCCAGCGGGGCTTCGTTTTTCATGCGTTCGTTCATGGCGTGGTCAAATAGGTCGGGCATGGTGCAGATTCTATCACGCCACCTCTTTTGCAAGCATTATGATTTCACTGAGATTTTCGACTTGCACCCCTGTTCGATTGAAATTTGCGCGTAAGGCTTTGCGTTAAATGGATGAATAATCAGTTTCATGTACAATGGTGTGATCTAAAATCTTCCAAGGAAGCTGATTTCAGTTACCATGCAAAGGGATGAGAATAAATGCGCAAACATCGAATTCACCTCAGTAAGCTTGGATACTTGTTATTCATAATTGTGTTTGGATCAGCTTACACTATTGCGTCGTGTAGCCATTTTGCGGTATATCCAAACCTTATTACAAAGGAAGCGCCAACAAAAATAAACTGGACTACGGCAGATGTAACACTTACACCTACTCCAAGGCAAACCTCAGCGGCGGGCTTGCCACAAAAGGATTCGAATTTGATTGACTTAAATCTGCTGCCAACCGGGGATTATATTGTCATTCGAGATAAAGCAGATGGATGGAAAAATGCCCTTTATGTAATTACACCAGATGGAAATTTGATAGGTTATCTGGCTGCTGGTTATTATTTTAATCGTGCATCCATTTCACCGGATCATCGCTGGCTCGTTTATGATGAAAATTCTCAGTCATATTTATTAAACCTGAGAACAGGTGAAGAAATAAAGCTTGATCAAGGGTGTAAATCTCCATCCTGGGCTCCGGATGGACAAACCTTGATATCAGCATGTAGAAAAATGCTTTTGTCGTATGAACTTAAAAATGGAAATTGGACAAAAACAGGCAGCTTATTACCTGATCTAACTGATTTTTCGCAATAGCGCATAACTTGCTAAGATTTTGAAAAAAGGGGTTCACATGGCAAACTTACTCTGGTGAAAAGGAGTGAGCCATGCGAACCCAAAGACAATTTTACCCGGAAGCGACATTGGTGTGTG
>JAKLPV010000159.1 GCA_022013685.1 Anaerolineae bacterium | reverse complement strand
GATGTGTTGCCGAGGGACGCTTTGTTACAAGATTCACTTCGCAACACTGCCAAAACACGGCAGATGTGTAATTGCTTAGACAGTATAGCAAGGGATGGATGATTTGTCAAACAATTATTCGGCTATTTTGACGCAGTTGCGTCCGGCTTGTTTGGCTTGATAGAGGGCATTGTCCGCTGCCATGAGCAGGCTATGACCGTCTTGTCCGTGCAAGTGCAAGCTTGCGATCCCGATGGAGACGGTTGCCTGGATCGTGTTTTTGCCGCTGGCAAGACGATACTCGGCGAAACTCTGCCTTAGTTTTTCGGCATACCCACAGGCTTCATCTGTCCTGGTGCGGGGCAGGACGATGACAAATTCCTCGCCACCGTAGCGACAGGCAATTTTCTCATTATCAAGGTCTTGCTGAAATAAATTGCCGAGATATTGCAGTATTATATCGCCGGCCTGATGCCCGTAAGAGTCGTTGATCGTTTTGAAATGATCGATGTCTATCATCATCAGGCTAAAGGGCAGGTTTTCCTGGCGGCATTGTTTAATTTTTTCGGGGAGGATTTCTTCAAGATAGCGGCGGTTGAACATGCCGGTTAAGGCATCGCGGATGGCTTGTTCTCGCAGTTCGGCCTGTAGCGCTTCGATTTTTTCGAGCTGGATTTTTAGTTTTTTGTTTGCGCGTCTCAAGCGGGCTTGCGTGCGTTTGCGTTCTTCCAACTCGTGCAGGCTGTTTGTGTAAAGCCGCGTATTCTCGATGGCGACAGCGGCTTGCAGGCTAAAGGCTCTCAGCCGTTCAGCATGGTCCTGGCTGAAAAAACCTGGTGTGGCGCTATCCACGCTGATAAACCCAACAACTTTCTCCTTGACAATGATGGGCACGCCAATGTATGAGCATATTAAGTTCGACGATTCGGTGGCCTTCCATCCGGGATACGCTCTTGTATCGGGGATGCACAGTGGTTCTTTACTTTGATACATTTCCTTCAGGTTTTTGACATTGCCAAGCGAGAAGTCGAGTTTTAGAATATCTTCGTTGGAAACTCCATATTTATCGTACCCTTTTGCGCGCACAAAATGAACTTTTCCTTGCTTGATCAGGCTGATGTTGGCTGAGTCGGTCTTGACGGCAGCATCGAGGTTTTCCAGGATTCGATCAAGCACTTCCTCGAAATTCAGTGTAGATGTGATCGCTGCGGCGGTATCATAAAGGGCTTCGGCAAATATGCGCTGTTTCATTTCAGATTGTTGTGCGCGGCGGCGTTCGGTAATGTCTTCGCCGATGCTGGCTGAACCGGTGACTACACCGTTTGCATCCCGAAGCAGAATGTTGCTCCAGTCAACCAATAATCGTTTTCCGTCACTGGTCAGGATTTCGTTTTCATGGCGCGACACAATGGTTCCCTGTTGGATTGCGCGTTTATACTCCCTGTTGATTGTCGTCGAATTTTGCACAAGAAAGACATCGAACCAGTTGTCGCCGAGTATTTCTTCTGATGACCAGCCTGTGGCCGCGAGTAAGTGCTCATTGCAAAAGGTGATGTTGCCTTCTGTATCCAGCATAACGGCGAACAGGTATATTTTTTCGAGAATTTCCCGAAAGCGTCGTTCGGTCTCTCGCAGGGCGTTTTCGGTCTGCTTTCTTTGGGTGATGTCTGAAACAAAATTAACAATTGATTGAATTTCGTTGTTCTCGCCAAAGATCGGTATAGCAGAAAGAGCGCCCCAGAAGATGCTCCCGTCGACGCGTGTATAACGCAATTCCAGTGAGTATTTTTCAATTTCGCCGCCGATCAAAGATTCGAAAAGGTGACGGCTGTATGGAACATCGCTCTTGAAGATGTAATCAGATAAGTTTTTATCAATCAGCTCACTTGTCGGTTCATCCAGCAGTTGGGCCCAACGTTCATTTGAAAAGGTGATGCTGCCGGTTGAATCGAGAAGATAAATACCCGCATCGGCATGTTCGAAAATGTTCCTGAGCTGGGCGCGGCTTTGGCGCAGCTCTTCAAGGTTTCGCCGCTGTTCACTGATATCTATCTGGGTAACGAGGATGGCCTTTTCGCCATTGTAGGTGATTTTACGGGCTGATGTTGCCGCCCAGAGCGGTTTATTGTCGCTCGTTTGCAATGAAAGCTCGATGTTGTCTACCGAGTCTGTTTTCTTGAGCGCTTCGAACAGTTTTTGGCGACCGTCCGTATCTTGGTAGAAGCCTGTGTTGCGCAAGTCTTTGAGATTATTTTTCTCGAGATTGTACATCTTTCGGCTGGCCGGGTTGAGATATAAAATATTACCTTCGCTCAGGCTTGTGACGATGATGGGAAACGGCGCATTCTCGAATACATTGCGCAAATTTTCTTCACTTTGACGCATGGCGGCTTCAGAACGGACCCTTATACTTATGTCGTGGATGACAAGCATCGTGCCGCGCGATTGCCCCTGCGAGTCGAGGATGGGGGTGCTCATCACTTCCAGAGTTAAGTCTGTTGGATGTGGGATATAAATATCCTGGAAGGGCATATCGGATCTGGATAATCTTTGCCTGACCTCGGGGAGATTTTCCAATAATTCATCGAGACCAACGCCAACTATTTGTTTTTTTTTGTTGATTTGCAGCAGATACCGTGCCGCCAGATTGATATCGACAACGCGACGGTTACTGTCTAGCGCGATAATCCCATCCAGCATGTTGTTAAATACGATGTCGTGTGCGATGGGTACCAGGTCAAAGAGCTTGTGCCTGAAAATTCCCCAGCCGATAATTAGCCCGCTGATGGCATAAGCAATTGGATGCAGGCGTGTCCCCCATGCTGGATGTATCCTTTCAAATTGTGGCAGGTCAATGATGTTTGCCAGCCAGATGGCAATTGTGCCAGCCAACAGGTAAGCAGCTTGCAGGCGGTAGGATGTTGGATACCGCAGGATTGCCAGGATCAACAGGAGCGTGCTGATGAGGCGCGTCAGGTAGTAGTAGGCATTATGAATCCAGTAAAAATCCCCTGGAGTAAAAATATATTGACCAGGTGTGTTACCGGGTTCGGCGGTCAGCCAGAAGATGTGGTGTGCGTCGTTGCTAAAGGCCAGTAAAATGCTGAAGAACGGAATAATCCATACGAGTAATATCCTGCGCCGCGTGAGAAGATAATCCTGGCGGGTGTATTCGAGAATAAAAACCAAAAACAAGGTTGCCGCGCTGATTTGACTGGTAATCTCCAGATTTGCCATCAAGCCAGGGGCGAAACCTTTGAACCCAGATGCAATGTTCCAAGCGCTGACCGCCAGCAAGAACAAAGTCAGAGGAACCGCTCCCGGTGCTGGTTTTCGTCGCCAGACGATCATTGCCAGAAGCGTGGAAAAAAGCGTTGCAATTGCCTGGATAATTAGCATAGGTATGTTGAGCCAGCTTTTATGATTTGTCGGCGTTTTATATAGATTTCTATGCCTACAGCATATCGTATCTTGATGATTTCTAACGTTACAAGATAGTAAGGGCGGGCCGCTACGTTTGTTTCTTGCGGCTAAAAGCGATGGCTTTGTTTACCGGGATATGATACCTTTATTTTAGAGAACCTTCTTTTATAAAGAGAAGCTGGTGGAAATTAAAGTTATAATCAGTCCGGAAATAAAAATATTGGCACAGTATTTTGTGCTGTGGTGTTTTAAGCGTAATTATGGATCATCATTGTTTTCATGGAGGCATCATTGAACTACCCTGCCCATATACATGCATTAACGCAAGATGTTATCCGCCTGAGACGTCGCATCGCCATGTCGGGTATGCCAAAAAAAGTTGTGGACTCAAACTTGATTATTGGCACCTGGAACATTCGAATGTTTGGCAACATATTTTCCCAATGGACCGAAAATGCGGATACTCCGAAGCGTAATCTTCGCTCGATGGTATATATTTCTGAAATTGTACGCTGTTTTGATGTTATTGCCATCCAGGAGGTCAAGAGGGATATTTCTGGTTTGAAAATGCTTGTCGAGCGGTTTTTGGGTTCAACAAATTGGGGGCTTGTTGTTAGCGATGTTTCTGCTGGTTCGAAGGGAAATTCGGAGCGACTGGCATTTATCTTTGACCGGAGAAGAGTTCGTCCTTCGGGTTTGGCCGGGGAGATTGTCTTGCCGCCCACATCTGACGGGAATCCGGCCCAGCAATTTGATCGCACTCCATATATTGTGGGTTTCCAGGCGGGTAAAGAAAAGTTTGCATTATTAACCGCCCATATTCGCTATGGAAAAACCCCTGTAGACAGGGTTTCGGAAATCAAAGCCTTGGCTGCGCATATTTCAACAGAAATTCGCAAGAGGGCCGCAGTTGGCGCGAATGAAAGCAATTTAATTGTTTTGGGCGATTTCAATATTGATGACCGAGGTGATAATCCGCTTTTTCGGGCTTTTGTTTCTACGGGGTTGGTTGTGCCGCATCAATTACTTAATTTGAAAACAACTTACAATACGGAACCGAAGTACTACGATCAGGTTGCCTGGTTTATGGATGGCCTCAGCATGTCCTTTACGGAAAGGGCTGGCGTTATCGATTTTGCCGGGGCCGTTTTTAAGGAAATGCCCCTTGAGCAAATGTCATATCGTGTTTCAGATCATTTTCCCGTTTGGGTGGAGTTTTTGCTTGATGATAGCAACGAGAAAATGGCTAAAGTTTTAGGGCTTGATCCGGGAATGCCCAACGCCTTAGAATCCATTCCGGATTAATGACTTCCAGTGATTTTTGGTTGATTTGTTTGGTTTCTGAAAAGTTATTGAATATCCCGGTGTTATAAAAAGAATGGCGTGGTGGAAACCACGCCATTCTTTTTCGTATCGGTTACTTGTTAGTCCAGAAGTTCTTTGGGGATATTGCCGCCGTTTTCGGCGATCTTCTGAAGAACATTTTTGTGCAACCACGTATTCATTTTTGCAGAGTCGCCCATGAATTCAATCGGGCAGCCCAATTCGGTGGCAAGTTCTTTGCGCGCGTCAAAGCTGCTGTCGATCTCCAAGAGTTTCAGCAAATCAACAATGGAAACTTTCCAGTTGAGTTTTTCAGAATTGGAGGCCGCAAGCTTTTCAAGTTTGCTGACAACGTCAACGACAGGGACCGCAACGGGTGCTGGGCCCCAGGGCTTGCTTGTATCTTTCATGTATTCAGCAGCTGCCGTACTTGGCACTCCTGAAGATGCGGCTGGCTTGGGGGCAGCTTGGGGCGTTTTCGATACTGTAACGGGCTTGGGTGCCGAAACTACCGGTTTGGGTGCTGAAGCGGCTGGTTTGGCGACTGTTTCAGCTTTTTTCTTGATGCCAATTTTTTCGAGAATTTTAG
>JAKLPV010000158.1 GCA_022013685.1 Anaerolineae bacterium | reverse complement strand
CTCGGCATTACCAAAACCGTCAAAGCGAAAGGAGAGCTACACACATGGCTCAAGGTCGCAAAGGCAAGCTAAATTACCGCTGTCCGCGCTGTCTGATGCGTGAAATCGACATGGACATGCTCTACGATAAGGATAAGGATGAATATTACTGTCTGCGCTGTTCGTTTACTGGTGACGAAAAAGTAGTCCAGCGTTTGAATGCCGAGTTCCGCGATAAATATCGCGACCGGATGATTCGAATTACAGATTTTTGATTATTTGCAGTGGCGATCCATCATTGGGTCGCCACTGCAATACACGGAGACTACGATGAACAAACGCGCTGCTCTCATCGCTTTGCTTGTTCTTATCTTGCTGATTGGAGGTTATTTCGTGAGTCAGAATATTCTACGCCCCAAGGTTATCCCACCGGTGATCAACCCCGGTTTTGAGACCGATTTAACCGGTTGGAATACCGCCGGGAAGCTGGACAGCGAAGCTCACTCCGGCTCGTCCAGCCTGTTGCATGGCGCCGGGAAACTTGAGACAACTCAAACACTGACTGAAGTTCCCAATGGCTGGTATACGCTCAGGGTCTGGGTGCGCTCCAGCCGGGATCAGAAGGAAGCCTACATCGCCCTGAAAGATTGCGGCGGCGAGGAAGCCCGCGCATCTGTGCCGCTGGTCAAGGACAAGTGGCTGCACATCGTTGTTTCGGCAGAAGTCAAGAACCAGCAATGTACGCTCAGCTTGTATTCCGACGCTGAGGACGAAGACTGGGTCGGTTTCGACGAGATCGAGTTTGTTCCGGGGCGGGCGGCGCTTTCCATTATGGGGGCCGATATTTCCAGCCTGAAAAAATCCGAGGACAAGGGCGGCGTTTACTTCGACGAGAACGGCGTGCAGGCCGACGCGCTTAAGATTTTGCGCGATCATGGTATGAACTATGCCCGCGTTCGCGTCTGGGTCGATTCGCCGGATGGTTATCATGGCAAGGCCCAACTTCTGGAGATGGCCCGGCGTTACAAGCAAAACGATATCAAATTGCTGGTCGATTTCCACTACTCCGACACCTGGGCCGACCCCGGAAAACAGCCCAAGCCCAAAGCCTGGGAGAATCTTGACTTCGAAGCTCTTAAAAAAGCCCTTTATGACCATACCTTTGATGTTTGCCACAGCTTGAAGGAACAGGGCACGCCGCCTGACATGGTGCAGGTCGGCAACGAAATCACCAATGGCATGGTTTGGCCGGATGGGAAAAATGACAAGAATTTCGATAACTTGGCAGTGCTGGTCAAGGAAGGCATTCGTGCCGTCCGGGATTGTTCGCCGAATACGCTTATCATGCTGCATGTTGATAACGGCGGCAACAACGAGATGTATCGCTGGTGGTTCGACAACATGATCGCGCAAGGCGTAACCTTCGATCTGATTGGTGCATCTTACTACCCCTACTGGCACGGAACCCTGGCTGATTTGCAGACCAACCTGAATGATATCGCCCTGCGTTATGACAAGGATATCGTGGTGGTTGAAACCGCTTATGCCTTTACCATCAAAGACAATGACAATTATAAGAATGTCATCACTGTTCAGGATCGTCCGGGTTACCCATTCACGCCTGAAGGTCAGGCAAAAATGTTGGCGGATATCATGACGATCACCCGCGCCATCCCGAACGGACGCGGTATTGGCGTGATGTGGTGGGACGCCACCTGGACAGCCGTTCCCGGAAACGGCTGGGACCCGGAACGCGCTTCATCTGGGAACAATTGGGAGAACCAGGCCCTCTTTGATTTCGAAAGCCATCCACTCCCGGCGATGGGATTGTTTAGAACACCATAATCCAGACAAGTAAGAACGACTATCCCTGCCGATATGGGTATTTGAAAGAACTGAAGTGTTGCGGAGTATCCTCTCAAGAATCCAATACATAATTGATACGTATCCCCGTGGGGGCACACCAGGTAGACCATATGGAATCTATGTTCCATATGGTTTTTTGTTTACATAGATTTACCGTTTGCGCACCGAAGAAAAGCGGACCATCTCCTCGTTGGCGAAGGAGTTGGGGTTGGTAAAAAAAAGCATTTTGGGGATTTGTACGAGGGTGAGAAAGATGACAGCGATAATTTTGTCTTTTGAAGTAACCGAGTTCGATGTGTTGGGGTATGCTGGCTTGTATTTGATTTGATAATTAACCTAAAAACTATTTTCTTACAAATTCTCTCGAAAACCATTGCATTAGGACTTACGCAAGACAGAAAAATTGACGGAAAAGCAAAAAGCCGTTATTGTTAGCAGATGATACCAAAAACAGAACGAGTGACCCGCTTAACGTATTGCCAATATTTGCTGGTGAGCCAAACAAATT
>JAKLPV010000157.1 GCA_022013685.1 Anaerolineae bacterium | reverse complement strand
GATGAACATGATCCTCCACGACTGCCCGACGGCGGAAATCTGGCGGGACAACACCCTCTCCAGCCCGCATTTCAAAGGCAACGATGGCCGTCTCAAGACTTTCGACTTCGTTGTCGCCAATTTCCCGTTCTCGTCCAAAGCCTGGAGCAACGGCTTCGATCCGGCCAATGACCTTTACGGCCGCTTCGCCTTCGGGATTCCGCCGCAGAAGAATGGCGATTTCGCTTTCCTGCTGCATATTCTTGCCTGTCTTAAGAGCACGGGGAAGGGTGCGGTCATCCACCCCCACGGCGTACTGTTTCGCGGCGGCGCCGAGGCCGCCATCCGCAGGGAAATTGTTAAGCGCGGCTTCATCAAGGGCATCATCGGCCTGCCGGCCAACCTCTTTTACGGCACCAGCATTCCCGCCTGCATTCTTGTGCTCGACAAAGAGAACGCCCACGCCCGCAAGGGCATCTTTATGATCGACGCCTCCAAGGGTTTTATCAAGGACGGCAATAAAAACCGCCTGCGCGCCCAGGACATCCACAGGATCGTAGATACCTTCAATCGGCAAGTAGAAATTGCCAAGTATTCGCGCATGGTGCCGCGCTCGGAGATCAGCGATCCAAAGAACGACTTCAACCTCAACCTGCCGCGCTACATCGACAGCACCGAGCCCGAGGACCTGCAAGACATTGACGGACACCTGCGCGGCGGCATCCCAGACCGCGATATCGATGACCTCGACCGGTACTGGCAGATCTTTTCCAGCCTGCACCCGCTCCTTTTCGAGTCGGTCGGACGCTCTGGTTACAGCCGACTGAAGCTGCCCGTGGCCGAGATCAAGGCCGCCATCTTCAGCCATGCGGAGTTCACCGCATTCAATGCTTCCGTCACCACACTGTTCTCGCAGTGGAAGGCCGCCAACGCCCCGCGCTTCGCAGGCATTGCCAAGGGCGACCACCCCAAGGCGCTCATCGAAACCCTCTCCGAGGGCTTGCTGGAGACCTTTCAGAAGGCCCGGCTGATCAATGCCTACGACGTCTATCAGCACCTGATGGATTACTGGGCTGAAACCATGCAGGACGATGTGTATATGATCGTCAGCAACGGCTGGAAAGAAGCCGCCAAGCCCCGGCTCATCATCGAGGACAAGGACAGGAAGACGAAGGAAAAGCTGGACTTCACGGTGGGGAAACAGAAGTTCAAGGCCGACCTGATTCCCGTTCCGGTGCTCGTCGCCCGTTACTTCGCTGCGGAGCAGGCCGCGATCGAGAGCCTGGAATCCGAAGCCGCCGCCCTCTTGCAGAGCATGGAAGAGATGGCCGAGGAACACGGCGGCGAGGAAGGGCTGCTGGCCGAGGTGAAAAATGACAAAGGTAAAATCACCAAGGCCGCTGTCACGGAACGGATCAAGGAAATCAAAGGCGATGCGGAATTTGCGGATGAGCTGAACGTTCTGAAGGAATACCTCTCCCTCATCGAGAAGGAAGCCGACGCCGACAGCCGGGTCAAAGACGCGCAGAAGGAGTTGGAGGCCAAGGTCGCGGCCAAGTATGGCAAACTCGCGGAGGACGAGATCAAGACACTGGTGGTGTATGACAAATGGCTGGCCACTATCGCTGCCGCCGTGCAGAGCGAGCTGGACCACGTCTCGCAGACGCTCACCGGCCGCATCCGCCAACTGGCCGAACGCTATGCCACCCCGCTGCCGCAGCTCACCGGCGAAGTCGCCACCCTCGCTGCCCGTGTGGACGAACACCTCAAGAAGATGGGTGCGGTATGGAGCTGAAGCCCGGCTACAAGCAGACGGAAGTTGGAGTGATACCGGAGGCATGGGGAACGATTACTCTTGAACGAGCAAGTGTCGCAGGTGGGCTTGTGAGAGGCCCATTTGGCGGCGCTCTCAAAAAAGAGATTTTCGTCAAGGATGGAAAGAAGGTCTATGAACAAAGGAATGCGATTTACCGCGATGGCACTATTGGCAACTACTTCATCAACGACACGAAGTTCATAGAGCTAAAACGCTTTGCTGTTAGTCCTGGAGACTTCATTGTCAGCTGTTCAGGTACCATTGGGCGGATTTTTAAAATCCCTCGTGATGCACAGTCGGGTGTAATCAATCAAGCACTTTTAAAAATAAAGACGAATCGCGATGTAGTTGATTCAGATTATTTCTTCCACTATTTCGACTGGGATGAGTTCCAGCGGCGCATTGTTGACAACACTCACGGTGGGGCTATGCAAAACCTTGTCGGCATGACTTTGTTCCGAACTGTTGAGCTTGCGCACCCGCCCCTCCCCGAACAACGCGCCATCGCGGGGGCGTTGAGCGATGTGGATGCGCTGATCGCCGCGCTGGACCGGCTCATCGTCAAGAAGCGCGACCTCAAACAGGCCGCCATGCAGCAACTCCTCACCGGCCAGACCCGCCTGCCGGGGTTTAGCGGTGAGTGGGAGGTGAAACGGTTGGGGGGGGTGATTGAAATCAAAAAAGGGCAACTGATCACAGAAAAAAATGCTCAGTCGGGAACTGTACCGGTGATCGCTGGCGGGATGAAACCCGCTTATTATCACAATCGTGCTAATCGCATAGGAAAAACCATTACCGTGAGTGGTTCAGGAGCAAATGCTGGCTTTGTCGCTTTCCATAACGTGCCGATATTTGCTTCGGATTGTTCCACAATAAGTGAAGCCAACAATTACTCTATCAAATTTGTTTTCTACCAACTTCTGGCAAGACAAGAACTGATCTACAAAGCTCAGACTGGTGGAGCGCAACCGCACATTCACCCCGTGGACCTGATGCCGATGGAAATCGGTGTACCAAACCTCCGCGAACAAACTGCCATCGCCGCCGTTCTCTCCGACATGGATGCCGAGATTGCCGCGCTGGAAGCACGGCGGGACAAGACCCGCACCCTCAAGCAGGGGATGATGCAGGAACTGCTGACGGGCAGGACAAGGCTCGTATGATGCCTTCATGGGTTATGATTGAGTAAATTTACTCGCCGACTGAGTAAAAGGGGTTGTTTCGATTGAAAGCCAGTAATATAGGGATGTTATGCAATACGGGCATCCCCTATTTAGCTACATGGTGCACGGAACTATTAAAGAAATTGAGCAATCATCCGATCTGTG
>JAKLPV010000156.1 GCA_022013685.1 Anaerolineae bacterium | reverse complement strand
TCGTGGTAAATGAACTTTTTACTTCTGAAATTTCTGGTTTTCCTGCTTGTTGTTGAGAAAGGTTGCCAGAAAGTGCATTTATATATTCCTGAGGTGTGATAGATTGTCCATATTCTGTTGGCGAGTAAAAAACAAAAGGTTTTTTCCAGAGAATGAGAAAAAATGCTATTGCCACTAAAAGAGCATATACAATTACGAATATTGTTAAGGTGATCTGAACGGTGCCAACTGTGTTGATTATGGCAAACCCCGCAATGGCTTCAACCAACGCAACAAAAATCGAAACAATCCATAACGGTGTTATAGGGCGATTTGCTTTTGGTTCGGCAGTTGTCATTATTATTAATCCCTGAATATCTTTTGATGGATGTAGCAAGCCAACGAATTAAGGATTGATCCCACAAGAGCCTGGGACGATGTGCGGCGGAAGGGGAGAAAGTCAAAAGAAAGACAGATAAGCGCCGCCCTATTTGTCAAGTTTACTATAGCAAATATTCCCCGCCCATGTCACGTAACATTTGTCACAATCTTTTAAAAAGAAGCTGCCGGGGCTATCTTCTGGAAAAAAGCCATCACAGATGTAAACAACGTTCCTGATGAACCATAATTCACAATATATTAGTCGTAAAACACGGCAAAATCGGGTCGAACGGAATGGCTTGGCGGGCGAGACGACACAACTATTATTGCCCATTCTGGCAAAACGCGCCTGCGCGTGAGCGGCAGATCCGCTGTCCGCTGAAGCCGGTGTTGGGCCGCCTGAAAATGGTTTCTAATTTATCCTTAGCCGAAGATACTGATTGATGCTAGATCGTTCAAAGGATCCTTGAAGTATTGATGGAAATGCAGATAAGGCGATTGTAGAATCAACAATTTCTGGATTGGTTGATGGGTAGAGCTTGCCTTTTATCTTAACGTCACATTTTCCTTTGGCTTGCACATTGAGAAACCAATCGGTGTTGGCTCCATAGGGCAGGGGGATGAAAATGAATTCATCCTTTTTAGTTGCGACAATAGGAGTTGAGTATTCTTTACCTGAACGTCTGCCAATATGAAAGACAAGAGAATAGAGAAAACGGCCTGCGAACAGTTTTATTATTGGGTTGAAGATAGCCCGATTGAACTTACGTAAACCATCATGGCGTTTTTCTGACATAGAAGACTCCTGTTGCTAATCTTCCTACTTATGGGCGGTCTAACGAATTAAGGATTGATCCCACAAGAGCCTGGGACGATGTGCGGCGGAAGGGGGGAAAGTCAAAAGAAAGGCAGTTAAGCGCCGCTGCACATATCCAGTTTACTATAGCAAATATCCCCCACCCGCGTCACGTAACATTTGTCACAATCTTAAAAGAAGTTACCGGGGGTATCTTCCATAAACAATCATCATAGATGTAAACAACGTTTCCTATGAATCATATTTCACAATGTATTAGTCGTAAAATATGGCAAAATCGGGTCGAGCGGAGTGGCCTGGCGGCGGCCGGGTTAGCCCCCAATCCTTTGAAATGCCATTCGGCCACGCCGGGCTTTTCAACTGTACCTGCAGGTAGAGATACTTACGTCCGCAAAAGGCATTACGCCAAACCGCATAGGATACTGCTAATGGGATAGCAGGTCTTGTCAGAATTTCCCCGCAAGACAATTACATAGGCGACTTCGTGTCGCACACACTACTGTTAATCGGTAGCCGCCATCTTGGTGACAATATTCTAAGTCATGCAACCTAGAAATCTCCAGGTCTCCAATGGCGATATTTCCTTAACAATGGTCATGGCAACATCAACAGACGAGACTCGTTCAGTGTCCACAAAAAGCCCAGTGCGGCCAGCGTTATGAGAGTATAGTGAATGCGTCCTGCGACGCTCCAAAAGCTGTCTTTCCAAGCCAGGACGGTAAAGACAATCAATCCAACCGTCAGGACGATGGACAACAGGGGTAGGAAAAGAATGGAAATTATAGAGGAATTAAAACCGAACATAAGCTGAACCGGATTGCTCATAATCTTGAAAACAAAAGCAGCCAGGAAGAACAGGTTCAACACAATCACACTAATTGCCAACCAGCGTGCGACAGAGGCAAGCAATGGAGAACTTTTGTTTCCATATTGCCTTCGTAACAAGGCTATGAACCAGGCCACCAACGCCGATAGAAAGATAAATAAACTGCCCAACAGCACAGCCAGCAAAACAATGGGTGGTTCTCCACCGAGGATTGTCAATAGACTCATACTGGCCGAGCCAGTTTTAAAGTTCGACGATTTCAGTCCCGCTTCCGCAAGGGCTGAGTAAATGTCTCCGCGGAGGGCCATAAAACGATCTGGCCTATCCAGGTCGTTGACGGTCCCGACAATGGAGAGATTGTAAGCGGTGTGATATTCGATCCAACTGCCGGGAGCACCATTGTGGTGAAGGATCAGACCATCACCCGTGGGCCAGGCAATAATTCCTGCCGCGTAGAAAGGCCGTTCAATCCCTTCGGGGAGGAGCAATATTTCCTTCAGGGTAGCCTCTTGCTGAAATAATTTGCCGGTGGCCACGGCGCGGGTAAAAACGCTCAAGTCTTGCACAGTTGAGACTTCTCCGCCAGCCCCCCAATCCATGGAAAGATTCAAACCGTTGGTAATGAGTGGCGTGTTCGACCCCCAATGATCTGAGTGCTGACCTTCCCATCCCTCTGTTGAGGGGTGGGTCGAATAGGCAAGGTAAGTGTGATCCATACCCAGAGGATCAAAGATGCGCGTTCTGAATTCCTGATGCAAGCTGTTGCTGGTCAGTTTTTCGATCAACAATCCTAGGATAATATAATTGGTATCGGCATAATGAAATGCCATGCCGGGCTTCCACAAAGCAGTCTCGTTCATCCCACTCATGTAAAAGTTCAAAAGCCCAGCCATTTTATTAGTGGGGTTTGCAACCCAGGCTTGGTAGTCCCACTGTGGCCAGGTATAGGATAAGTAATAATCGTCACGACTGCACCCCGCCGGAATGCCTTCCTTGAGACAACGCATCATTGCCTCAAAGCCCTTTTCTTTATCGAAGACAACCACGCCATTGAGAGAACCAGGGGCATATCCCCGATATTCTTTTGGATAATCGTCACCGATGCCATGTTCATCGTCCATCAGAACATCTTTTAGCCCCGATGTCTGATTCAGCAGTTGGCGTACGGTAATCTCGCGGCCATAAGATATTCCATTGATTTTATGAAGAGCATCCAAAACTTCCGAGGGAAATGCATTCAAATCCGCTAGGGTGGCATCCAAGCCCTTCTCTCCCAGGGCTCCTTCCTCCTGCAACTGTAGGATAACAACAGAGGTCATCGTTTTACCGACGCTGGCAATCGTGAACTGGTGGTCTATCGTCATTGCTTCGCCTGTGTCGACGCGGGCTATACCTGCCGCTTTTACATATGTGAAGCCATAATCGGGTGCATCAATACGAATGACGGCATTTCGGTAGATTTTTCCGTTTTCGTCTGTCACAGCCCTGAAGAGTGTCGCATCCAATCTTTGCTTGGCTAGTTCGGCGTTAAACTTACTTTGACTTCTTTGGGGCACACAACCACTGGTTCCCAGAATGAACAGAACGATGTTCAACACAACAACGCGCTCTAACGCTTTTATATTTAAGAGTCTCTCCATCGTTATACAATTCCTTTGTTTCAGTTAATTTGGATCATCGATGGTCATCACGTTAAGATACGCAATCTGTTTCAAAAAGTTGTGTATGTTTTGGAATTGTATTTACAACGGATCGGCCGCAATCACTTTTGAAAAAGGTTCCTGTCAACTAATGGAGAGCAGGCGGCTAACGAATTAAGGATTGATCCCACAAGAGCCTGGGACGATGTGCGGCGGAAGGGGAGAAAGACTGAAGAAAGGCAGTTAAGCGTCGCCGCACATATCCAGTTTACTATAGCAAATATTCCCGAACCGTGTCACCTAACATTTGTCACAAGTTATGAAATACCTTATCTTCCCACTTTGGCAACAACCGCAAACTCAGTCCCGGTCGGGTCGAGGGCCTGGCCGGCAACATTTGCCAGGCATGGTTTCGCTATGGATGGCTGTAAACAACTTCAAAGAGAATACGGTCTGGCGATGCAAACATCAGCGGGTGTGTTCAGGCCTCGATCATTTCAAGAAAAACCCTGACCGCTTCAGGGTAAAAGTGTTTGCCTGATTGATTCTTGATATAGTCCAGGGCTTCTTCTTTCGTCCAGGCTTTGCGGTAAGGACGGTCTGAGGTCAGGGCGTCAAAAACATCGATGACGGCGAAAATACGGGCAGCCAGGGGGATCTCTTCCCCTTTCAGGCCACAGGGGTAGCCGCTCCCATCCCACTTTTCATGATGACAGTAGGGAATGTCCATGGCAGGGCTGAGATAGTCGATCTGCGCGAGAAGCTGGCGGGCTTTTTCAGGATGGGTTTGCATGATTTTCTGCTCGGCATCCGATAACGCATCCGGTTTTTGTAAAACGGCATCGGGAATAGCCATCTTGCCAATATCGTGCATCAGCGCGCCTCTGCGAACGTGCCCCAGGTCAGAATCGGGAATGCCCATCCGGCTTGCCAGGGCGACGGTCAGCTCCACAACGCGCCGGGTATGCTCTTCCGTTATGTGGTCGCGCATATCGAGCACCCGCGACCATCCTTCAAGGGTGGCCTCATACGCCCGGCTCAGATCGACAATCGACTGTTGGGCCTTTTTATACAACAAGGTATTGGCGATCGCCAGCGAGACCTGGAAGGACAAAATGTAGCATAAGTCAATCTCATTGCTTGCAAACAGGCGGGTTTTATCGGTTGTGCCCACAATAAAAACGCCAATCACATCATCCTTTAGCAGCAACGGAAAATAGAGGATGGAGACGAGATGGCGCGAATCAACGGCTATTTTCTCGGCGGCGGAGAGATGAGATTTTCTCGCGTCAGCGAGATAAACGGGAGCTTTCGTTGAAACAACCTTGCATATGTGCGGATGGTCACCGAGCTTTGCAAAACGCAGCTCATCTGAAAAGTGAGCCGGTAATGGCGGGGTGGTTGCCCCCAAATATAGCTCCCCATTCTCAAGCGTATAAATGGCGCCGGTATTCAAACCAAACAGATCGGCAGCGCTTTCAATGGCTATTTGCAAAACTTCGATTAAATCCATGGTGGAAGCCAGTGAAGAGCTGACCTTTAACAACGCCGACAGCTCCTTTGCGGGGATGCGCGTTGTTAATTCTTCATATTTGGTATTTTCTGTGCGTTCCACTTTGCGCCTCTTGTATCTTTGTGCCATGGTTAAGCAGATATGGGCTTCCGTTTTTGGTCAATCACCAATCTTTTTTCACCATCATCTTTGCCTTGCTTCTGACCGATATTTTGCCGCCCAAACATTTAGCGCAGGTAACAGAAAGTCAAAACCATACCCTATCTCACTATAGCAAATATGCCCCACCCGCGTCACCTGACATTTGTCACAAGTCGTGAAAAACCACCTCGTGCGCGAGTATTTCATCTTGAGGGCGGGGGCGGGAAGACATGTCTCTGTATCTCGCAGGTCTCGATACGGCTTCGCCAGCCAACCAACCGCTCGATAACCAGACGGGGGATCTGGTAAACAGCAGCTTGAAACCTTCACCAAGAAAAAAGGCCCGGCATCTTTTTCCTGATGCGAGGCCCTTTTCATTCATGTTTTTGCTCATCCCTTTACATGGCTGTTAATGGGTGGGCGCTTTTATCATTTACTTTACCAGCTTAACACAGGTGGCTCTTGCTCCCAAGATGGTCGCTCGTAGTGAAATATTTGTCTTAGCCTTTCAATATCTATTTCTGGAATATGTTGCTCAATTAATGAATAGGTTTCATCAACTAAACATATCATGCTTTTCGCAGCGCCTTCTGGCGATAAAACGTATAGTTCTTTTAATCTCCGAGAAAAATCTGATGGCTTTATGCTCATTTTATCTATAACAACATCAAGCCACTTGAATCCAAAATAATACATTTTATTTAAGCCAAGTAATGTATGCAATATTTTTTCTTCACCCTGAATGATGGATTTATAAAACATCATCCTGTTATCTCCGCGTTGAAGCCACATTTGCCAACGCCAAAAATGGTCTATCTGTGCGTGCTTTCGTACCACTGCGACCGCTAAACCGTCAGGGTAGTTCTTTGCTCTAGTTTTCCATTGCTCCAATGAATTGGATGGTTTTAAAGGAATACCCTCTAAAATTCCTGAAACAAGGTTTTGTTTTAGTTCATCTGGATTATGTTTAACCAAAACATCATTTAAAGTACTTTCTATAAATAGGTTTGTATAGTGAACAACTTCTACCAGCACGCCGCTATTTATTTCGACAATTGACTTTCTGCCCAACATGAGGTCATCACACCACACTTGCTCGCCTTCATCATAGGGATACAACCGCAACACATCGCCGCCTGTTAGATTAGCCATTTCTTTTCGCTCTGTGTCTGTTGGTGGTTGATGCCAAAAAACACCAACTTCAATATCTGAAAATTGGTCTGCATGATTTCGTGCGGTTGAGCCACCTAAAATAACAGCGTCTACATGAGGGTTTGCCGCATAAACTTCTGCTACTTGCGTTGATAATTCCCTTCTCCATTGACTGGCTGATAATTTCATTCACATATCCTTTTTATTTTGTTATTGAGACTCTGGCGAAGCCACCCAACCACTGCTTTAGCCGCCATTCCACCGGTTAATGGCTTATAGGCGGTGTTTTGACTGGCTATATATCCAAATTAGATATTAGCCAGCCCGCCTTTTTTATAAAAAACACCCTATCACTATAGCAAATTTCCCCCACTCCCGTCACGTAACATTTGTCACAAAAACGGTACAAAACTAGCCGGCCACAGACTCCAATGGCCGGATGGTTTCGAGCACTTTCATTTCCACTTGTTGGGCAAAATACATGTCCCAGCGCAGTTGAACATTCATCCAGAACTCAGGGCTCATGTTGAAGTATTTTGCCAGGCGCAAAGCGGTGCTGGGGGTGATTCCGCGCCGGCCGTTGACGATGTCGTTAATCCGCTGGTAGGGAACATGAATGGCATCCGCCAACTCGCGTTGGGTCAGCCCCATTGGGTTAAGAAACTCTTCCAAAAGCATTTCGCCGGGATGCGTGGGGGTTCGGTTTGTAGGAATGCGTACCATAAATCTTTTTCCTTTCTCAAAATACCATTAGTGATAATCAACAATCTCTACTTCGTTGGGACCTAAACTCGTCCAAAGAAAACAAACTCGATATTGGTCATTGATGCGGATGCTATATTGACCTTGCCTGTCGCCCGATAGCGATTCCAACTGGTTTCCCGGTGGGATTTTCAACTCTTGAAGCGCGCTTACAGAATCCAATTGATCAAGTTTTCGGGCAGCCACTTTCCACAAAGAGGCCGGGCACGTTTTACGGGCACCTTTCGTATTTTCGCCATTGAACACATCTTGTGTACCCGAATCTTTGAAAGACTGTATCATGCCTATATGATAGCACGGATGTCATGCTAAATCAACAGGTTTTTATACTTTAATCCCCGTGAAAAACCACCTCGTGCCCGAGCATTTCATCGCGTTCGTTGTACTCGAAACGGGCCGAGAAGATTTTCCCTGCATCCAGCCAATCCAGAAACAGCAAATCGCTCGGCCAGAGCGCCAGCGAGCGCAGCTCGCCGTCCGCGATCCATTGCAGGTTGCCTTCGTTCGAATCGATCAACTCGCCGCTGAACTCCTCGGCGGTGTAGACCCAGACGTACCAGTCCTCGCCCTTGAAACCGGCGAAGACCAGCAGCCCGCCGTAGCGCAGATTTTTAATCTCCAGCCCTGACTCTTCGCGCACCTCGCGCGCGGCGCAGGTCTCGGGGCTTTCGCCCGGCTCCAGTTTGCCGCCCAGCCCGTTCCACTTGCCTTCGTGGATGTCGCGCGCTTTCTTGACGCGATGGATCATCAACGTCTGCCCCTCGCGTTTGACGTAGACCAGCGTGGCGAGTTTCATGCGTCCCCAAACAACGCTTCCAGGCCGGGGGTCAGGTTGTCGCGCCAGGTGTTGTAATTGTGCGCCCCGCCGTTCTCGCGGTAGGTGAAATCGTAGCATTTTTCCTGCAAAAGGCCGTTCATGCGGCGGTTGGCCTCGAGCAGAAAGTCATTTTTGCCGCAGTCCAGCCACAGCTTGACCTGCGGCCGCGGGGCATGGCGCACCAACTCCAGCGTGACGGTTTCATGCTCCCACAGTTCGAAGGCCCCGGCCTGGCTCAAGGCCCGTCCGAAGACCTGCGGCAGGCGCAGGGCAGTGTAGACCGACATCAATCCACCCATCGACGCGCCCAAAATCCCGTGCGCGCCGGGGGTTTTCTCGTGATCGACCAGCTTGATCTCCTGCGCGGCCAGCGGCAGGACGGCGCTCATCAAAAAGGCCAGGGTCGTTTCGGCGCAGGCATACTCGACCATGCGCGCCTTGCCCGCGTTTTCCAGGAAAGCCAGCGCAATCGGGCGGATGCGTTTTTGCAGGATGAGATTGTCGACGATCTCGGTCAGTTTGCCGCGCTTGAAATAGTCCATGCCGTCGTAGACCGCCAGCAGCGGAACGGCTTCGCGCGCCGGGGGCTGGTACAGGTATACCCGCCGCGTTTTGCTGGTGCTGACGTACTCCGCCGGGACGGTGTGCCGGGAAACCTTGCCGCGCAGCCCGCCTTTGGGCACGCGAGTCAGCGGGCTGGCTTTTGCGCCCGGCATGTAAAAATTATGGTTGTACGCGCCCATGCCGTTGTAGACCCGGCGCGGGTTGAGCGGGTCGCGCAAGCGCCGCCTGCTTTCAGGGTCGACCAGGGCATATTCGATGTAGGCGTCCTCGTCCAGGTCAAAGTCGAAGCGCCACAGCCCGCTCCCGGCCTGGGTCATCGCCTGCGGGTTTTCCTCCCAGCCATGCAGGTCGCTGATAACCTGCGGCGCGCGCTCCCCCTGCCAGAACAGGCTGGCCGTGCGGCCGCTGATTTGTGGGTTTTTCAAGGGTTTTGACATGAATCTGCTCCTTTCGCTCTGTGCTGTATTTTACCCCGGCTCATCCTCGTCGCCGTTCTCAGTGCTGAACAGGCCGAAGAAACGCTCCAGGCCGACATCGATGATCTGGATGATCTCAGCCGGTTTGCGTTTCAGGCTCGAGAGCCGGCTGCGAAAGTTTATATTCCCGCGCAGGATGCGCAAACGTCTCTGCAAATAACGCTCCAGGATGTCGATATCGCGCCGTTCGAGCAAAAGCCTGATGCGCTCCGCCGCAAAATCGAAGGGGTCGAACTCCACCAGGCGGCGCAACTGCTCCAACCCGGTTTTGCTCAAAGACTGGATCGGGTTCTCAAAAGTCCCCAGCAGGGTGCGCAGTTCGACAACATCCACCAATGCCCGCTTTTTGGCCGATTTGGACGTTTCCTGGAAGGCCCCGAACTCATATTCGAACGGCATCGAGCGGATCGGCTTGCCCGCCAGGGCGTACATCTCGCACCACAAATATTTGAGCGCCAGCCCGACAATGCCTTCCTTTTCGAGCCGCCGCATCGAAACCGGGATGCGCGCGCTGGCCAGCAGCCCGAATTTGCCGTGCTTGGAGGCGCGCCGCACGTAATCATGGTCTTCAGACATTTTAAGCGATTCGTCGAAACCCGCGATGCGCTCGTGGACCTCGCGCCGCGCAAAGATGCAAAAACCGGGCGCGCGCGGCGAGATCGGCATGATGATCTGCAGGTACAAATTGGTCGCATCCATGATGACCTTGTCGCCGAGATCGTCGCTCAGGGCTTCGGTCGGGCAGGTTGCGACCACATAATGATTGCGCTCGAACTCTTCGAGGGCGCGCTCGAGAAAGTCCGGGCGCGGCAGAACGTCGGCATCCAGGAACAAAAGCAGCTCGCCCCGGGCAACTCTTGCCCCGGCATTCCGTCCGGGGCCGGGCATGCCGCCCGGCACGACCAGCGCGCCGCGTTCGCGCGCCAGTTCGACCGTGCCGTCCTTCGAGCCGGCATCGGCGACGATGATCTCGTCCGCAGGGCGGGTCTGGCCGTTCAGGGCCTCCAGCAAATTGGGCAGCGAGACAGCTTCGTTGAGGGCGGGAATGATGATGCTTAATCGTGTCATGTGGGTCATCCTATAGATGTTAAGAAAATGAATTTTACATATCGGCCCTTCGACTACGCTGAAGAACGCTCCGCTCAGGGCCTGCGTGTCAAAATGATTATCTTATTATCTATACAAAGCGCGCATCAGTTTTTCGGCAAACTCGGGCGGGCTGCCGGCTTCGATGACCAGCTCGTCCGCCTTGTGGAAGGCCATAAAATCGCGCATGGCAATCGCCACATCCGCGGCCAGTTCGTCATCCGGGGCAATGCCCGGCTCGAGATGCAGGGCCTTGATGCGCAAACGTTTGGTGGTCCGCTCCAGTTTGGGGTCGAAGCGCCCGACCAGGCGCTCGCGGTGCAAAATCGGCATCGAATAGTAGCCGTAAATCCGTTTTGGGGCAGGCACATAGGCTTCGATCGTATGGCGGAAGCCCCACAACACTTCGTCGCGGTCCTGCGCCCACCAGAAATTATCCCACGGATTAAGGAAGGTGGTGCGCTGCGCACGGATCTCACCGCTGGCCGCCCGCTGCAAGCCCTCGACCTGGTCGCGGTGGACGATCAGCGTTTGCACACCCTTCTGCGTTTCGCCCTGCACCTCGACCAGTACGCCTTCCCTGACCAGTTCGGCGGCGATCCGGCGACTCTTGCCGATGCCCATCCAGGTGTAATCGCCGGGGTTGCGCGGCAGGCTGACTCCCAGCGCTTTCGCGCCGCGCTCGACCCAGAAACGGTCGCGCTCGTCGGCGGTCGGCTCGGTCTGGTCGACCCACTTGGGCAGCACACGTTCGGTCAGGTCGTAAACGCGCTGGAATTTGGGCCGGTCGGCGATCATCAGGTCGCCGTAGGCGTATAAATATTCGAGCGCGATCTTGGCCGGCTTCCAATCCCACCAACTGCCGCGGCGCGCCTCGGGGTTATCAAAGGCGCTGGTGCGCAATCCGCCCTCGGCCCGGATGCGCCCCCGCACGGCCTCGATCAGGGCCTGATGCTCGGGGTTTTCGATCCATCTGGCATACCAGTGGTGGCCGCCTTCGCGGGTTTTGCGCTGGCGCGGCATCTGGTAACGATACTCGTGGGTGGGAATATAACAGGCGGCGTGGTACCAGCCCTCGAAGGTGCGCCGCTCTTGCGGGTCGAAGGCCAGCCGGTCGAGCAGGGCCGGGTCATAATTGCCATGCCGCGACCAGATCGCCAGGTAATGGGCGCGGGCGACCATCTGCAAGGTGTCGATCTGGACCGCCCCGAGCTGGTCCACTGTTTCGTAAACGGAATCCAGGCTGGGGCTGGGTTCGCTCCCGTTGGGGGTATCCAGCTTGAGCGTGTGCAGGGCAAAAGCGCGCAGGGCGGCCAGGGGGTAGATAAGAGTCATATGTTCATCCATCGCGTAGGGGCGACCCGGCGGGTCACCCCTACAACAATATGGCGCAAATCGCGGGGTAACTCTTGCGAATACAAGTCAATAGTTGGCCTGTAAATGTCCTTCGACTGCGCTTTTTTACATAAAGTGTCACGTCCTGAGTGGAGGGCTGAGCGTAGTTGGCGAAGCCCGTAGTCGAAGGACGCTCCGCTCAGGACTTATGTAAGAAATCTACCGCAAAAACAACAACGCCACGCCGCCGATCGCGACCAGCGTGCCGAGGATCGACTGCCAGTTGAGTTTTTCTTTGTAGAAGAAATAGCTGATCGGCAGCATGACAACCGGCGGCAGGGCCATGATCGTGCTGGCGACGCCAACCGCCGTATGCTGGACGGCCAGCAGCGAGGCCGAGACGCCGAACACCGGCCCAAAGAACGCGCCAAAAATGGCCCAGCGCAAGCCTTTCGGGTTGGCGATGACGGTCTGCACCGTTTTGACAGCCTGCCCCTGGAAAAGCGCCACAATCCACAGGCTGGCAACGGCAGCGATCATACGGATCAGCGTGGCAGCGAAGGGTGAAAAATTATCACCCATGCCCTGCTTGGAGAGCACCAGCCCGGCGGCCTGCCCGAGGGCGGCCAGGATGCCGAACAGGATGCCTTTGCGCCAATCGTGCTGGCTCTGGCCGTTCTCTTCGCCGCGCACCAGCACGACCCACGAGATCCCGCCCAGGGTGACGGCGATGCCGAGCATCTGCATGAAGGTCAATGTCTCGCCGAACAAGCCCCAGGCGATGACCGCGCTGAAGACCGGGGCCAGGCTGAGCAGCAGCAGCCCCAGGCGCGGACCGATATGGCGGTAGGAGCTGAACAGGAAGGCGTCGCCCAGAGCCAGGCCGATCACGCCCGAAAGCGTCAGCCAGCCCCAGCGTTCGAGACCCGCGTCGAAGGGGATCGGTTTGCCATACAGAACGGTGTTGATCACGATCAGCGCGATCAGGGCCAGGACAACGCGCAGACGGTTGGTGACCTGTGAGCCGAGTACGCTGGTGGCATTGCTAAAGCCGACAGCGCTCATGGCCCAGCAAAAGGATGTGAATAAAGCAGAGAATTCGCCAAGAAGGGGCATATTTTTTTATGGGGTGAATGAGAAAAAAAGAGCCGGGAGGCTGGCTCCCGGCTGTGAGTATATCCGATGCTAGAACTTATGTGCAGGTTTAGGCAAAGTTTGCCCACCAGTTTTCGTAGCGTCGTCCCTGGCGCTCGCCCTCCTGGTAAAGCGCCACACAGGTCAGCAGGTGCATGGGCCTGGTCTTTTGCTCGCCAGCGGCGGCAGGGCGGTGATAGTAATCGTAGAAAGTGGCCCAGGCGCCGGTGTTGATGTAAACCTGCCCGCTCTGCTGCACGTCCTGCACGCGCTGTTCAAGCGAGACAACCTCGTGGCTATGTGTATGCCCGTAGGTGACAAAATCCGCTCGTCCGGCGCGGATGGCGCTTTCCTGGTAAGCAAAGCGGGCAATCGAAATGTGTTCCTGGGGAATGTAGCGGCGCAGCAAATTGCTGACAGTTGCCACGGTGGAAAAAGGAGCGCGCTTGGACAGGCTAAAGATCAGTCGCAAAACGTTGCGCGAGACGGGCGCGGCAAACTGGCTGTCGCGCAGAGGCTCCAGACTGAGAAAATCTTCGCAAACCGTGTCCCACATGGTTTTTACCTGCCCGTAGTGAGCCTTGCTTGCGCCATGCCGCCTGACCTGGTCGAACAACCAGAGCGGGGTTGCCAGCAATGGGCGCACATTAATCATGCGCTGGATACCCTGTAAAAGCATGGGCGGCAGCTCGTCACCCAACTGAAGGTTGACCTCGTGCGGAAAGCGGTAGAGCACTTCGAGCGTGTACACATCCGCCAGGGTGGCGCTGTCGCGCCCGGCCCGCGGGTTGTAGCTCATCGGGTCGTAGCGGTCGCCGTGACGCGCAACCAGGCGGTACCGCTCGAAGGTTTCGCCCAGCGCCCCGGCATCTTCGGGACCATGCGGGAAAGGCCCCGGCAGGTTGTCGAGGCCCATCGCCTCGATGATTTCGGCGCGGATGGCGTCATAGGCCTTGCCGGGCAGGTGGTAGTACCAATCATGGTTGCCGACCATGTAATAAATCCGCACCCTGGGTGTGACGCGTTCACGGGTATACAGGGCGGGTTTGCCGCGCCGGTCAGCGGGCGGCAGGCGGATGCCTTCTCCGTCCCGGGATAATTTCTTGAGCACATCCACAGCCGCCCGGTTTTTTTGCAGAATGGCGCGGGTGATTTCGGCCACCTTGCGAACGAATAATTCAGATTGTGGGTCGTGCCAGGGACGGACATAGCCTTCCTGGCCCGGTTTTTTTTCGAACCAGAGGGTCGATTGGAGCGGGTCGAGGATGTCACCCAACAAGATGATATCCACCTCGCGGACAGGGTCATAGCGTCCGCCCGCGCGCCAGGAGGCCTGGTAAGCCAATTCACGCAGGCGGCTGGCAAACAAGGCGAAGGTTTTGTCCGAGACAACGGCGCCAACGGTCTCGTCAGAAAGATGGATGTCGCTTGCAACAACCAGCATGGCATACTCCAGTTGGGATGGATTATACAGATGAAACTGTCTTTCGTGTATATTTTAAGTAAGCTCTAATGAAAAATTCCCCAAACAGGTAAGACGCTTCCGCAAGTTTTAGATGCGCGCCAAAGTGCTGGGGAATAGTCCCGTTTACGGGGCTTTGTAAGAGTAGCCCTGTGGTTCATCGCAGGGCGGGCTGGTCGGTGAACCCGGATTTTTGACGAGGAATGTTACGGGGAGTACCCGCTCATCTGGAAAATCCGCCGGTTGTAAAGGCATTCCCCTGCCCGGACACCGCGCTGTGCTAAAGCACCGCGCTATTCTTACAAAGTCGGGTAAACCCGACTTGTTTCCCCATTGGTTTGGCGCGCTTCCGCAAGCTTTAGAGACGTATTAACATTCCCCGCTGGTCACTGGACAGGCCGGGTGCTTCGGTTACAATTAGCCGACTTTACAGGTAATACAAGGAGACCTTATGCCTGCCACCCCCACGAGAGAACGGGTCAACCCCGAAATTGTCAACACCAATCCCCTGCGCCGCCCCGAATGGATCAAAGTCCGCGCGCCCTCGGGAGAAAACTATGAGCGCCTGCATACCATCATGCGTTCCAAATCACTGCACACGGTTTGCGAAGAAGCCATGTGCCCCAACCTGGGCGAATGCTGGGGCAGCGGTACGGCCACCTTCCTGATGCTGGGCGATGTCTGCACGCGCTCGTGCGTCTTTTGCGACATCAAACATGGCAAGCCGAACGCGATGGATTGGATGGAGCCAGAACGAGTGGCCCAGGCGGTCAAGTCGATGAATCTCAAACACGCGGTCATTACCTCGGTCAACCGCGACGAACGCCGCGACGGCGGCGCCCCGATCTTCGCGATGGTCATCCGCCGCATCCGCGAATTGCAGCCGGGCTGCTCGATCGAGGTGCTGATCCCTGACTTCAAGGGTTCGCTCGAAGCGCTCAAAATCGTCATGGATGCCCGCCCGGAGATTCTCAACCACAATGTCGAGACCGTACCGCGCCTGTTCAAACAGATCCAGCCGCAGGATAACTACGACTGGGCCGCCGCCACGCTGACAAATGCCAAGAAGCTCGACCCGGACGTGCTGACCAAAAGCGGGATCATGGTCGGCCTGGGCGAGGAGCTGGATGAAGTCAAAGCTGTGATGCGCGACCAGCGCAGTTGGGGTGTGGATATCCTGACCATCGGCCAGTACTTGCAGCCGAGCAAGAAACACTACCCAATCTCGCGCTACTACACGATGGAAGAATTCACCGAACTGCGTGAGTATGGCTATACGATAGGCTTCAAGTGGGTCGAGTCAAATCCGCTGGTGCGCTCGTCGTACCACGCCTACGAGCAAGTGCGCGCCCTGAGCGTGGTGCACCGCAAATTGTACGGCGATGCGGCGATGAACCACGCTCAGTAGACAGTTTTCAGTAGCCAGTATCCAGTGCGGCGCTAGCCAATTACCAATCTCCAATTACTAAAAATCCCCGGAAAAATACCGGGGATTTTTGTTTTTATACCTGCTCGCGATTGTTCCCGAGCACATTGAAACCGACCAGCGCTTTGCGATTCTCATCCCACAGGCGGTAGGAGAGTGATTTCAGGCTGCCCCAAAGAGTCAATGGGCGAACCTGTTCAAACAAAGGGTGATCCTTCTGCACCTTGGGCAGGTAATAATTTGGGATGCGCGGGCTGAGATGATGAATATGGTGAAAACCAATATTGCCGCTAAACCAGTTCAGCACGGCAGGCAGTTTGTAGAAAGAACTGCCCAGCAGGCCGGCTTTGTAAAAATCCCAGTCTTTTTGATTTGCCCAATAAGTGCCATCAAAATTATGCTGGACGTAAAAGAGCCAGATGCCTCCAGCTGAGGCCAGGAACAAAATCGGCAGTTGCACGGCCAGAAAGGCCTGCCAGCCCACCAGCCAGACCAGGCCGGCAATCACAATGCCCAGGGCCAGGTTGGTGTAAATGACACTCATTTTCTCGCGCCGCCCGGCATCCGGCAGCCAGAAGCGATGTGAAATGGCAAAAATATAAAAGGCCACCACGGTCAGCAGGATGAGCGGATGGCGCATCAGGCGGTAGCCCAGGCGCATGTACCAGGGCTTCGAGACGTATTCAGCCACTGTCCAGGTGGGCACATCGCCCACGCCGCGCTTGTCCAGGTTTCCGGCGGTGGCGTGGTGGACAGCGTGATCGTGCTTCCAGTAGTCATAAGGGGTGAAGACAATCACTCCCAACAAGCGCCCGGCAATGTCATTGGCGCTTTTGCTGGCAAAAAACGAACCGTGGCAGGTATCGTGGAAAATGATGAAGGCGCGCATCATAAACCCGGCAGCCAGGATCACCAGTGGAACGACAAACCAGTAAGAAAAGTGGAGATAAACATAAGCTGCCGCGGCCCACAGGCTGAAAAACGGCACGAGCGTATTCACCAACTGCCAGGCGCTGCGCGGGATGCTCGGTTTCTGGTAGCGGGCAAGCGTCTCACGGATACTGGCGCGCTGGGCGTCAATTTGTTGCACAAAATCTTGATATGCGGGGAATTGCATGAGGACCTCCTAGTATAGTAATACTATCTCTATTGTACGAATAAACCTGTCATGCCAGCCTATCAATTGGCTATAAGTTTCCCATATCCGGATGCCCGGAATAAGAAACGACAGGTCCCCGAAAGGCCTGTCGCTTCTGTTTATTTACCGGGGATGATAATCTCTTGCCTTACTCTTGCCTACCAAAGCGGCAGGCCAAGCAGGCTAACCACCGAGCCATTGATCAGGTTAAAAATATAGGGTGAAATCGGCCAAACCAGAGCCACCACCAACATCCCAACCAGCGCGCCGGCGATAATATCTGAAACATAGTGAACGCCCATCGCCACCCGCGCCAGGGAAACCAGCGGCGCCCAGATCCACAGGGCAATTGCCAGCGGCAAGGGTCCAAGCAAGCCTGCCAGGGCGGCGATCAGGAAGGCGCGCGCAGCATGGCCGGACGGGAACGAATGCGGGTCGGTGTTGCGATAGATCGCGCCCCATTCGCCTTCGGGACGGCGGCGGCGGATGGTGAATTTGAGCGCCATCACCAGCGCAGCCAGGACAGAGATCCAGAACAGTTCGTAAACCGCCCACTGCTTCCAAAACAAGTCGCCAAAAAGCCAGAGGATCAACAGCCCCAGGCCCCAAAACCAGGAATCGCCCGAATGGGCAAAGAGCATGGCCAGGGTGCGGCGCGTTCCGGGTTTTTCAGCCACTCGCAGGGCGTAAGACCAGTCGCGGTCGAGTTCGAGAAGTTTTTTCCAGCTCACGCGGCGGATCCCTTGTGGGCCGAGAGATCAGCGCGCATGATTTCCAACTGGTGAGGTTTGTCCACATCCATCCCGGCTTCAGCGTACTCCCAAATGATGGCCCGTCCGCGTACGCCGATGCGCGCCATAACCCGTTCGATAATGTCGTTGATGGTCAACTGGCGGAACAAGAGCTGAAAGAGTGTGTCCAACCCGATGACGCGCGCTTGCAGAATCGGATTTTTGCGGTTGCCGATCAATTGCTGCCAGGTATCGAGGTGTTCGTGGGCCATGTTGACGTGGGTCACGTTCACGTCTGCGCCGCACACTTCCATGCCTTTCAGGCGCGTGAAGGTGCGCTTCGAGTTGGGATAGCGGGCTTCCATGACCTCGCGCGGCACGACACCGTAATACAGGTCATCGTGGGTCTGCAGGCAGGTTTCGGCCAGCCAATCTATCATTTCGGCCTTGATGCCGGGAACATCGGATGAAACGATCATCACATATTCGTTTTGCGGGCTGAGTTCCTGCGATTTTTCCACCCCTGTGACGATATTGGACAACATGCGTCCCTGGTTGGGCAGAAAGTGGAGCGGTTTCGCGCAGGTCACGCCGCTTTTTGCACTCAAGCCGATCACAATGACATTTTCAATCGACTTTGCAGTGCTGAGCGCATCCAGCACCCATTGCACCATCGGTTTTCCAGCGATGTCGAGCAAGGCTTTTGAATTGCCCTGGGTGTACGTGTAGAGCGGGTCTTCCGGCAGGGGAATTCCACCGGCAACAACTATGGCGTCCATGGTCACTCCAATTTACCGGTAACGGTCAGAATCTTCAACTCGCCGATGGCCTTTGTGACCTGGATGTCGCGCGGACAAGACATGGTGCAGTTAAAGGCGGTATGACAACGCGCCAGTCCGTATGTTTCGCTGATAACTTCCAGGCGTTCGGCGGCGGCTTCGTCGCGGCTGTCAAAGATGAAGCGGTGGGCGGTCACCAATGCTGCCGGGCCAAGATAGTCATCGCTGGCCCAGAAGGATGGACAGGAGGTGGTGCAGCAGGCGCACAAGATGCACTTGGTGGTCTCGTCGAAGCGTTCGCGCTGTTCGGGGCTTTGCAGGCGTTCCTTGCCGTCGGCGGGCAGGGGACTATCGTTAATGAACCAGGGCAGCACCTTCTTGTAATTGTCGAAGAAGGGCTTCATGTCTACGATCAAGTCTTTTTCCACTTTCAGACCCAGGATCGGTTCGACTGTGATTTTGTCGCCCAAATCGCGGACGAGGGTCTTGCAGGCCAGGCTGTTCTTGCCATTGATGCGCATTGCGTCCGAGCCGCAAACGCCATGGGCGCACGAGCGGCGGAAGGAAAGCGTGCCATCTTCGTAACCCTTGACATACTCAAGCAGGTCGAGCACGCGGTCGGTTAGCTGGGCCTCGATATTATAGGTCTTGTAATGCCATTTCTTGTCCACTTCGGGGTTGTAGCGGAAAATTTTCAAGGTAACGTTCATCTTAGTAAACCCGTTCCTTTGGCTGGTATTTGGTGATGACAACCGGCTTGTAACCGATCTCGACCTTTTCGCCGCGTTTCCAGGCCAGGGTATGTTTAAGCCAGTTCTGATCGTCGCGCTTGGGGAAATCCTCGCGGGCGTGTCCGCCGCGGCTTTCCTTGCGATTGAGCGCGGAAATCGCGACCACCTCGGCCAGTTCGAGCAGGTTGCCCAATTCCCAGGCATTTAACAAATCAGTGTTGAAAATCTTACCCGTATCCTGCACGCGGACGTGCTTGTAGCGTTCGCGCAATTCGGCGAGCGTGTCGATGGCGCGCTGCATGCCCTCTTCCGTGCGAAAAACGCCAACATCGTCAAACATCATTTTCTTCATTGCGTTCGAGATGTCGGTCAGGTTTTCCTTGCCATCGCCATTACGCAGGGCATCAAACTGCTGACGGGTGTATTCGGTCGGGTCGGCGGGCAGGGGCGCAAAATCGGCCTGGTGGGCATATTCCGCGGCGCGCAGGCCGGCGTATTTGCCGAACACGACCAGGTCGAGCAGGGAATTGGTCCCCAGGCGGTTGGCGCCATGCACAGAGACGCAGGCCGCTTCGCCGGCGGCGTACAGGCCGGGGTAGGGCGTCCCGTTTTCGTTCAGCACTTCGCCGAACTTATTGGTCGGGATGCCGCCCATGGTGTAGTGGGCAGTCGGCTGGATGGGCATGGGCTGGGTGATCGGGTCGACGCCCAGGTAAACGCGGTTGAAGTCGATAATATCGGGCAGTTTTTTCAGGATCTGTTCACCCGTCACGTTTACGGGGGAGCCATCAGGGTTGGTGCGGCCATCCAGGACGGCGTATTTGTTGACGGTCTCAGGGCGCACATCCAGGTAGACGTAATTGCTGCCGTTGACGCCCTTGCCGTCGCGGATTTCCAGGTAGATGGCGCGGCTGACCACGTCACGCGAGGCCAGGTCTTTGACCGTTGGGGCGTATTTGGTCATAAAGCGTTCGCCCTTGCCGTTGAGCAGGATGCCGCCTTCGCCGCGCACCGCTTCGGTGATCAGGATGCCGAGCTTGTAGATGCCGGTCGGGTGGAATTGGAAGAATTCCATGTCCTCGAGCGGGATCCCACGTCGATAAACCACCGCCGCACCGTCACCGGAGTAGGCATAGGCGTTGGAGGTAATCTCCCAAACGCGGCCATGCCCGCCGGTGGCGATGATTACTGATTTGGCGTGGAAGGTGTGCAATTCGCCGGTCGCCAGTTCAACGGCAATCACGCCCGCCGCCCGGTCGCCATCCATCAGCAGGTCGATGACCTGGAATTCATCATAAAAATTGACATCGTTTTTCAGGCATTGCTGGTAAAGGGTCTGCAAGATCATGTGACCGGTGCGGTCGGCGGCGTGGCAGGCGCGCCGCACCGGTTTGCCGGTCACATTGTTGGTGTGGCCGCCGAACGGGCGCTGCGAGATGCGCCCTTCGGGGGTGCGGTCAAAGGGCAGGCCGTAATGCTCCAGTTCGAGCACGGCTTGCGGGGCTTCGTTGCACATGAACTCGATCGCATCCTGGTCGCCGAGATAGTCGGAGCCTTTGACGGTGTCATAGGTGTGCCATTCGGCGCGGTCTTCTTCGCTGTTGCCAAAAGCGGCGCTGATGCCGCCCTGGGCTGCGCCGGTGTGTGAACGGGTAGGATAAAGTTTGCTGATGACCGCCGTTTTGGCAGTTTTGGATGCGTACAGGCCCGCCATCAGGCCCGCGCCGCCCGCGCCAACAACGACAACTTCAAATTGGTGGGTGTTCATTCAGGTTGTCTCCTAGTATGTCCACAAAACGTATAGGCCGATCAAACTCATCGAAGCCATCGCGATCATGCTCAACAGACGCACAACTTTACGCCCGCCCGCTGAGACAATGTAATCGTCTGCAATGACCACCAGGCCATGCACGCCATGCGCGACGGCTGTCAGCACCATTCCGCTGGCCAAGAGACGCCAGAACCAGAATGCCCAGGGTTCCAGTGCAGGTACGTTGGTCGACTGAACATGGGTATAGTTGGTGGTAAAGGCCCAACGCATGACGTCCGCAAAATTCATCTGGTGGCGCGCCCCCATCCAGAAAGCGCCAACCAGGCCTGCCAGGAAAAAGGCATACATTGCCAGCGCGGAGAGGCGGGTAAAAATCCACATCAACATTTCAAAGTTCAGGCCGCGCTGTTTAATGCTAAGGTTGCGAGGTTTGACATTCATGCCTGGCCTCCAAATGCGCTTGTCAGGATCGAGAAAACAGCAAAGCCATAGAGCACGATGAACACCGCCCACTGAACCCAGGTCGCTTCAGGCTGATATTCGAGCAATTTCGGCCACAGGTCAAGGATGGTGATGCGCAGGCCGTTAATGGCATGAAACATCACAAAGAAAAAAATGATAATTTGGAACACCCAGCTCATGTAAACATCGTTGATAAAATTACCAATATCTCCCCCAAGTGCCGATGCCAGTACATGCATCGAGATAAAAATAGCCATGCCCATCCCGCCAATACGGTGCAGGATGAATGTTAGCATTGGCCCCTGACCCTTGTAACGCAGGGCTGTCATCAGGCTGACGTTCCTCGAAATGCCCATGAGTGCCTCCTAAAAGTTTTTAATTTTTATGCAGTTTAACCCGCACAGAAATTGCTTACAAAAAATGTCATCTAACTGATGTATATTGTAAGGGTAAAATGCGCTCGGATACGATTTTTGCTTAAATTATTCAAGAGAAAGTGACGATTGTCCTGCTATTTTTATTCCAGACATCCTGTAAAAAAGTGGAGGAGAGAACGTATAATCCAAAGTACATTATTATTTTTGCTCTGGCATTCAGCGGAGCTTCCATAAGCAAGTCTAATGCAAATCAGGCTGTGAGTCACGCGAACAACTAATTTTAGCCCAATTGCCCGTCTGACGCGAGTGATTCCTATCACCCACACGTCATAATGTCCGGAACAGATGTCAGCCCCAAGCCAAGGAGGTGCGCATGTCAGGTTCGAACCACGTCAGCCGTCGGGATTTTATGAAACTCACAACCGGCGCCATCGGGGGATTTATCGCCGCAGTCATCGGGATTCCCTCGGTTGCCTATTTGATCTCCCCGGCCCTGCGTGAGGACAAAGCCGGGAAGCCTGTCTCAATTGGCAAGCTTGAAAATATTCCCATCGGCATACCTTACCCATTCTCATTCACAGTTACAAAAGTCAACGGCTGGGAGCGCACCGCCGCCAGTTACGGCGGATTCGTCCTGCGCCGCACAGCGGACCCGGCAGATGTAGTCGTGCTCTCCAGCCGCTGCACCCACCTTTCCTGCCGCGTCAATTGGAACGAGGAAGCCAAAGGTTTCCTGTGCCCGTGCCACGATGCCATGTTCGACATCGATGGCAAGGTGCTGAATGGCCCGCCTCCTGAACCGCTCGGCCACTTCGAGCATGAAGTCGATGCCGAAGGCAATGTCATCATCACTCCGGTTGAACTGAAGGAAGGCTAACCATGTTGTGGCAAAAAGTCTATTCCTGGCTCGATGAACGCATCGGGTTTGATGATTTTTACAAAAACCTGCTCGACCGCCCCGAACCGCACGGGAATTGGTGGAATACGCTTGGCTCGGCCAGCCTGTTCCTGTTCATCATGCAAGCCCTGACCGGCATCTTCCTGACGGTTTATTACACGCCCTCACCCGACCACGCCTACGACTCCATTCTTTACATCATGAACGAGGTCCAGTTTGGCTGGCTGGTGCGCGGCATCCATCACTGGGGCGCCTCGCTGATGGTGCTGGTGGTCTTCATTCACATGCTGAGAACCTTCCTGACCGCATCCTACAAATATCCGCGCGAACTGACCTGGCTGATCGGCATAGGCCTGCTACTAATGACGCTCGGGATGGGTTTCACCGGCTACCTGCTTCCCTGGCACCAGATGGCCTACTGGGCCACCACGGTCGGGACGCAGATTGCAGGCAGTGTGCCGTTCCTGGGCGATTTCATCCTGAAAGCCTTGCGCGGCGGCCCGGACTTAAGCGCCCTGACCCTGCAGCGCTTCTACGCCGCCCACATCTGGATCTTGCCCGCCATTCTCATCATACTGATCGGCGTCCACCTGTTTCTAATCATGAAACACGGCGAATCACACTGGCCGGATAAAGAAGATTGATTGCGCTGAGCGGAGTGACCGTAGGGAACGAAGTCGAAGCGCCTTTCGCCAATAAGCCCTTCGACTTCGCCGCTTGCAGCGGCTCCGCTCAGGGAGACCTCTTATGAATGACGAAACCAAAACCCAAATCAACGCCAAATACGAGCGAAAGCTCATGCACGGTGAGCGCTTCTGGCCCGACAGCATCTACAAAGATGTGATCGTTGCCCTGGGACTGTTCCTGTTGCTTGTGTTGCTCGCCACCTTCGTTGGCGTGCATGACTCACCCAAAGCCGACCCCAGCGACTCTTCCTACATCCCGCGCCCTGAATGGTACTTCATGTTCCTGTTCAAGTTCCTGGCGCTTTACGGGCAGATTCCCCTGCTCGGCAAGGTTGAGTGGATCGCCACCGTACTGATCCCCGGCATTGCCATCGGCATCCTGACCCTGCTGCCCTTCATTGACAGATCGCCACATCGTTATTACGCCAAACGCGCCCTGCCGCTGGCCATTATGACAATCATGGTTCTGGGAATGGTTCTGCTGACCATGCTGGCAGACATTCCCACAGTTGCCACCGATGGCTCAACCCTGATTGGCCTGCTGCAGAGCATTGCCGGGCTGGTCGTGCCGGGGCTAGCCTATATCGCTTTTGTCGGCATGGCCTACCTGCTCAAAGAGAACGCCGTCCGCGCCATCATCTGGACAACGGGCATTGCCTCCGCGCTGATGATCGGCTTCACCGCCGCCGCCATGCTGCTTTACCAGCCGCCTGCTGTTGAAGTTGTCGAAGTCCCGACCGGTCTGGCCGACCAAATCTCCGCCGGGCAGGATTTGTACTCGATCCACTGCGTCGAATGCCACGGCGACGACGGTAAAGTGGAAGAAATTAGCGGCGTGGAAGGCCTCGAAGGCAAGATGATCAGCATCATCAATAGCAACGATGTGCTGTATACCGTCAACGATGCCTCGATGGCTGAGATCATCGCCTATGGCCGCCCCGATTCGGGCATGAACCCGTTTGGCAAAGCCTACAACCCCGAAGGTCTGAGCCGCAGCGAGATCGACTACATTGTCACCTTCATGCGCTACAGTTGGGACGATCGCTTCGAAGCACCCTATATCCCGCCCCTCTACCCGGAACTGGCCGATGGCGAAGTGCCAACCTACAGCGTCCACATCCAGCCCATCGTCAAACGTTACTGCATCTCGTGCCACCGGCCCGGCAAGGACAGCAACAATTATTTCATGGATAGCTACGCCAACATCCTGACCAGCGGCGATAACGCCGAGATGAATGTTGTCGCCGGGGACATGAACTCGTACCTGATCGAGACCATCCAACACCAGGCCATTCTGGATGAAAGCGGCAGTGAAATCATCGGCGTCATGCCGCCCACGCGCCAGCTTAAACAAGATATCATCGATGTCTTCATCCTGTGGGTCATGAACGGGATGCCAGAATAAGTGACTGTGCCATGCAAAAGGCCGGGAATTGCTCCCGGCCTTTTTTGGTTGACTCGTTATAATAGCTACCATGTACCTTTTTTCCGAACTTTCCCCCCTGCCTTTTGCCATCATCCTGCTTCTTTGGGCGCTCGGCGGCTGGCTGCTGGCCGCCCGGCTCTTCAAAACCGCCCCGCACGAGCGCGGATTGCTCGGACTGGGCCTCGGCCTTATTTTGTCGAATTGGACCGCCAACTGGCTCGCGCGACTCATGCCGCCCCTGGCCGCTTTCTGGCTATCGGCCGTGCTCATCGTCGGATTCGGACTCGCCGCAGCCTGGTTCCTGCAACCGAAAGAGCGCCGCACACCCCGCCAGGTTGTCTCGGATGTCTTCCCGCCCGAAAGCCTGCAACTGCGCCAGTGGATTGTCTTCGGCATCATCTTCTTCGTCTTCACCTTGATCGGGCGCGGATTGGGCATCTTCGACGACTACCAGAATCTGCCGCCCGTCTCGACCATGGCCGCCGGCGACATTCCGCCCCAGACCGCTTTCGACCCGCGCCTGCGCTTTGGCTATCACTACTTCCAACTTTTGCTGGCGGCGCAATTTGTCAACCTGCTCCAGACCGGCCCGTGGGTGGCCCTCGACCTGGCCCGCGGACTGGCCATCTCGCTGACCATCATGCTGACCGGCCTGCTGGCCTACCGCATCACCGGCAATAAAATCGCCGCCGCACTCTCAGCCATTTTTGTCACCTTCAGCGGCGGCGCGCGCTGGATTTTGCTGCTGCTGCCATCCGGCCTGCTCAACCGGCTCTCGTCCGGCGTCCAAATGATCGGATCGGGGGCCGACAGCGGCCCAAATTTGGCAATCACGCTCTACAAAGCCTGGAAAATCGAAGGCGCGGGGCCAAGCCCCTTCCCATTCTTATACGGTTCAGGCGTAGACTCATCCCTTTCGATGGCGCACACCGGCTTCGGGTCGAGCGCCATCCTGATCGCCCTGCTGGTCATCCTTTTGGCGGAAAATCGCCAAAACCGCTGGGCCAATCCCGTGCTCGCCATCCTGCTGGCCTCGATGGCGCTCGCCAACGAAGTCACGTTTGCCTTTCTTTATCTTGGGCTGGGATTTACCTTCCTGCTTTGGGCCTGGCAAAAACGATCCCTGCGCTTCACGCCCGAGCTTTGGGGCTGGCTGGGTGTGCTTTTCGCGGGCGGCCTACTCTCGCTGGTGCAGGGCGGCATGTTGACCGAGTTGACCTTCAGCGCCATCGAGCGCGCCACGCTCGGCAGCGAGAACAGCCTCTACCGGGTCGGCTTTGCGCTGAGTGCGCCGACCGTGCTTTCAGCCCACCTGGGCTACCTTTCGCTGCTCAACCCGCTGCACTGGTTCGCCATCCTGGCCGAGCTGGGGCTGGCAATCTTTGCCCTGCCCTGGGTTTTGGGCCACCTGCGCGAAGAAACTCGCGCCGGACGCTGGATCTCGGCGGCCTGGCTGGCATCGATGATCCCCAGCATCCTGGTTGTTTTCTTTGAGTACACCGGCAATGCCGGGCCGACCGCCATCTCGCGCATGATCGCCCATTTTGGGCTGGTCGTTAAAATCGTGGCCGTGCCCCTGCTCTGGAACTGGGCGCGGACAAAATCGCAGGAAATCCAGGCCGGACTGATGGTCTGGGGGCTGGCCGCCTGCCTGAGCGGCCTGGCCCTGTTCGGGGTGCAGGTACAGGCCATGCCCAACCCGGTTTACGCCGAGTTCCTGGGGCATCTGGACGACCAGATGTTCCAAAAATACTGGAATACAGTCGAAGCGGATACGATGGTTTTCGATGACAACTACCTGCGCGGAATCACCGTTTCAGGCCGCCCGGCAATTGCCGCGCTGAATTTCGGCACGACCCTGCCCGAATGGGACGCCCTGGCCGCCAACCCGGACCCGCGCCTGCTAAAAGCCGCCGGGTACGATTACATCTACCACGACCTGCGCTTTGCCAACCGCTACGGGCATTTATTACAGGATTCCTGTGTTGAACTGATCGGGGAAGTGGAGAACCGCAGGAGCAATGACGGTACTCTGGTCGACCTGCGCCGCCTGTTGGACATTTCCAAGTGTGAGTGAAATAATGTTAAAAAAATACTATCCCAGCCTGCGTGATTACACCCTGATCATGCTTGGCTCACTGACTCAAGCCATCGGGCTGATGATTTTCCTCGTCCCGGCCAACCTGGCGGGCGGCGGGGTGAGCGGCATCTCGCAACTGATCAACCACTATACCGGTTGGCCGATCGGCATGATGGTTTTCATCGGCAACATTCCACTCTTTGGGCTGGGATGGCGCTTCCTGGGCGGGCGCAGTTTTGCCCTGCGGACAGCCTTTGCGATTGCCACTTTCTCATTTTTTGCCGATTCCCTGCTCTGGCTGCCCTTCTTCCCCAAAAACGGCCTGACCGATGACCTGGTCTTGAACGCGCTCTACGGCGCAGTCGTTGCAGGCGTTGGCTATGCCCTGGTCTATCGCGGACGCGGCACCAGCGGCGGTTCAGACATCCTGGCCCGCATTCTCAACCACTATCGCGGCATCCCCATGACCCAGAGTTACCTGCTGACCGATACGGCGGTTATTTTAGGCGCGGGCTTTGTCTTCGGTTGGGAAGCGGCCCTGTATGCCGTCATCACGCTTTACGTCAGCGGCCTGGTGGTCGATACGGTCATGGAAGGCGGCAGCACCGTCCGCACAGCGCTGATCGTCACCGGAGAACCGCAGGCCGTCACTGACCAGATCATGCGTGATATGGAACGCGGCGTGACCGTCATCCCCGGCACCGGCGCTTATACAGGTGTTTCGCGTCCGATTTTATATTGCGTCGTCACGCGCTCGGAAGTGCAAATGCTCAAATCCATCGTCCAGGAAGCCGACCCGCGCGCCTTTATGGTCGTCGGCGCGGCCCATGAAGCCCTCGGCGAAGGCTTTGCCCCATTCAAGAAAGGTTCATGATGAGTATCTATTCTCCCCAGGAAGCCCGTTACCAGTCCATGCCTTACAAACGCGCGGGCCGTTCCGGCCTGCTGCTGCCGGCCATCTCTTTGGGCATGTGGTACAACTTCGGCGGGCTTGATCCGTTCGAGAACGCCCGCGCCATCGCCCGGCGCGCCTTCGACCTGGGCGTGACCCACTTCGACCTGGCCAACAACTACGGCCCGCCTCCCGGTTCCGCCGAGGAGACCTTCGGCCAGTTGATGAAGAAAGATTTTGCCCCCTTCCGCGATGAACTGGTCATCTCCAGCAAAGCCGGTTACGATATGTGGCCCGGCCCTTATGGCGAGTGGGGTTCGCGCAAGTACATGCTGGCCAGCCTCGATCAATCGCTCAAGCGCATGGGGCTGGAGTATGTCGATATTTTCTACAGCCACCGCTTTGACCCAAACACCCCGCTCGAAGAAACAATGGGCGCGCTCGACACGGCTGTCCGCCAGGGCAAGGCGCTCTACGTTGGCATTTCATCCTATTCGCCCGAAGATACCCGCCGGGCTGCCGAAATCCTGCGCAGGCTGGGAACGCCCTGCCTGATTCACCAGCCATCCTACAATATGTTCGACCGCTGGATCGAGAACGGCCTGCTGGATGTGCTCGACGAGCAGGGAATAGGCTCAATCGTCTTTTCGCCGCTGGCTCAGGGACAGTTGACCGACCGCTACCTGGGCGGGATCCCGGCTGGCAGCCGCGCCACCAAAACCGAGCGCGTCTGGTTGACCCCGGATGACGTCCAGGGCAATATGGGCAAAATCCAAAAGCTGAATGAGCTGGCCGTTCGGCGCGGGCAAAAACTCTCGCAGATGGCCCTCGCCTGGGTGCTGAGAAAGCCGCAGGTCACCTCGGCCCTGATCGGCGCGAGCAGCGTTGCCCAACTCGAGCAAAACCTGGGCGCACTGGCAAATCTTTCTTTCAGCCAGGATGAATTGGACTCAATCGAAACCATTCTGGGCGAATAAACAGGTGAGACCGAAAAACAGATGCTCCCTAAAACGGGAGCATCTGTTTTTCATTATTTCTTTTCAACCACCCAGAAATGGGACAATCCCAGCCCTTGCAGGGGCGTTTTTTCAAGAAATTGCAGCGTTGCGCGCAGAAATTTTCCGAGTGCGCCAAAGCGGGCGATGATATTGTCGTAGGCGCCAAAGACCACGCTGCGTTCGACAACGCGCACGGACAGGCCCGCGAACAGGTTTTGCATGTCTTTGCTCGAGTAAACGCGCACGTGCGGGGCAAGTCGGTCACGCCAGCGGCGCGGCAAATAGTTGACGAGCGGAATGTTGCCGAAATGGTATTTGCCGCGCCAGTAAATGCCGTGCGTCTCGAAGGGATAGCCGCGATTGGGGACAAAGATCACCGCCCGCCCGCCGGGTTTGAGCACGCGCGCCATCTCTGCAACGGCCTGGCGGTCATCAAGAACGTGTTCGAGCACTTCATGGCTCAAGATCAGGTCAAAAGACGAATCCGGGTAAGGCAGGTTTTCGCCGGCAGCGTTGAGAATGCGCGGCGAGCGGAGGGCGGCCTCGGCAGCGCGTTCGAAGTCATATTCCAGACCGAAGATCTGGCCGCCAAAGGGGGTCAGGTGTTCGACGTACATGCCCACGCCGCAGCCGTTTTCGAGAATTTGGCCGCGCACACGGTCTCCGGCGGCCAGCAAAATCATGCCCAAACGCCGCTTCTGTCCCGCGCGCCAGACGTAGGAGGGTTCGCCGCGCAGGGCAGCTTTTTCGAGATTGCGTTCTTCAGTCATGATTTATTTCTGTCCCCAGTGCATGGCAATGGTTCCGAACATCAGGCGTTTGTAGCCAACTTCGCGGAATCCGGCGGCAACCATGCGCGCGGCCAGTTCTTCGGCGCTCAGGAAGGCTTCGGTCGAGTCGGGCAGGTAAGTGTAGGCGTCGCGCTGTCCGGAGAGCAGCGTGCCGAGGGTCGGGATGATGACGTGCAGGTGAATCCAGATGAAGGGGCTGAGCAGGTTGCGTTTGGGACGGGTGGTGTCGAGAATGACGATCCGCCCGCCGGGTTTGAGCACGCGTAGTTGCTCGCGCAGGGCTTGCAGGCTGTCGACGACATTCCGCATCAGGAAACCGGAAACGACCGCGTCAAAGGAGGCGGACTGAAAGGGCAACGAGAGCGCGTCCGCGCTCGACCAGCCAAAAGCATCGCCGGGTTTGCGCCCGGCGCGCATCATCTCGAGGGTGAAGTCGGCGGCGGTGACGCGGGCGGTCGGCTGCTGGGCGAGCGCCTCGCGAGCCAGGTCGCCGGTTCCCGAGCCGAGATCGAGCAGGCTGGCGTTCTGTTGCAGCCCGGCGCGGCGGATGACTTCCTTGCGCCAGCGCACATCCTGCCCGCCGGTCATCAGGCGGTTCATCAAATCGTAGCGGGGAGCGATACGGGTAAAAATATCCTGCACATAACGGGCCTTTTCCGGGCCGCTGAGTTGGGTCATTGTAAGGGGTCCTCCGTGGTAGGGCTGAATTATACCGTCTGTATGAAAAAAGAGCCTTTCGGATGGAAAGGCTCTCTGATTTTTTGTGCAGCAAGTCAGGGACGGCGCAATGCGTCGTCCCTACTGCAATTTATGATCCCGCCGACGAACACAAAACCTGAAAATCACCCTGCAATTCATATTTGCCCAGCCCGGCCGGGATAATAACCGAGTCGAACTGTTTGAGCGTCTGAGCGCCGTGTTCGGTTTGCAACTGCGCTGCGCCGCCGATGACGGTCAGGGCATGGAAGCTTTCTCCGTGTGTGTCGCGCACCACGGGCGCGGTCAGGTGTTCGAGATGGAAGTAATCGCAGGTGATCAGGCTGGAGCCAGCCTGGCCGGCCCGGCGGATCTGTCCGCGGGCTTGCGGGTCGCTGACCGCCAGCGATTTGTCGATGTGCAGTTCGCGTCCGCCGGTCAGCGGGCGGTTCCAGTCGAAAACGCGATAGGTCAGATCGGAGGTTTGCTGAACTTCGTAAACCAGCAATCCCGGCCCCAGGGCGTGGATGGTGCGGGCCGGCATGAAGACCGTGTCACCCTTATCCACATTGTGATATTCGACCAACTCCAGAATTTTTTCGCCGCCGCGAATGGCCTCCGCCAGCGCTTCAGCGGAGGTGTTTTCCTTGATACCGGCAATTAATTCGGCTTTCGCTTCGGCTTCCAAGATGTACCAGGCCTCGGTCTTGCCCATGAAACCCGGCCCTTCCAGTTTTAGCGCCAGCCCGTCATCCGGGTGGACTTGCAGCGAGAGCCAGCGCGCGCAGTCGAGCAGTTTGATCAAGAGCGGAAAGCGCCCATTGCCCTTCGTCCCCAGGATTTCATCGCCGTGTTCCTTGAGCAGTTCGGCCAGGGTCTTCCCGGCAAAGGGGCCGCTGGCGATCTGGTTGTGTTCATACACCGCCCAAACTTCGGCGATCGGGGCGTCATCCGCTGCGCCCGGCCCGGCCAGGGCTTGCAGGGCGTGTCCGCCCCAGACGTAATTGCGGATGGTGGCTTTAAGTGTCAACGGCGCAAGGGACATGCTGTTTCCTCGTTATTCGTCCAGGTGGTAGGTATGATAGGCATTCTGGCAGGGGTTTCCCCAGGCGATGTGCATTTCACGCGCCGTCAGGTCGATCACCAGCGCGTTGATGGTCTTTTCGCGGTCGAGCGGGTCTTTGTAATCGACAGCGTGGTTACAGATCGAATTGGTAAAGTTGACATGATCTTTCTGGATGGCTTGTAACGACTTGATGGTATGTTTCTGGTTCTGCTTAAGCAGGCGCAAGGCGCGCAGGTAACGCACCCGCGAGGAGATCAACTCCTCCGGGCTGTCTTCCACTTCACGCATTCGCTCGGTCAGGTAGTGGTTGGTATGCGCCATGTAACCATCGAGAGCATAGAGTATGTCGAATTGCAGGGCTGAAACCTCCACCGAATAAATCTCGCCGCTTTCGTGAAGAATGATGTGGTTATAGCCCGCCGCGCGGTGCGGCACAATTGCCCGCCGAATGGCCACATCCGGTTTGCTGGCCGCCAGCACCGCCCGGCCCACCACCAGGCGCGAAATGCCGATGCGCGGGTCGTTCGGATAAACTGAATCGATCAACTGCGCCATGCCCATCGCATTGAAACCGATATTGGGCAGCAACCCGCCGTAGGTCATCGACAGGAAAGGCGGCTCATCCTCCGGGCTGGCGTGGACAACGTAAACATCGTCCTCGTCCTCGGGCACCCAATCCTCGTTATGGGCGGCCAGCACATGCCCGTCTGCTGTGCGAGTTTCATTGACAGCCATGCTGGTGCAGCGCGTCAGATGCAGGGCGTCGGTCGTGACCGCCTCCATCGTGTTAAGCGTCACCAGGTCCAGATACTCCACGTTGGCGCCTTCAGCCATGCCGCGAATCTCATCCACATATTGTGGAAAGCGCTCCTCGGAAAACGGCAGATACTTGCGGGATTGGATTTTGGCCCCATCCCAGGTCAGTTCCAACTGTTCGTAGGCCTCGGCCAGTAAATTGCGCGCATTTTCAACGCTGTGAACGACTTTTTCACGAAAAGCCTCGCCAATTTGGCGTCCGATCTCGCGGTGTGAGCCTGACACCTTCACCATCGGCACCGGCTCGCTGTGCACCGGGGTTTTGTGCGGATTCTTTTGCATAAACTTTGCTCCTGTTTAGAAATACAACCCGAATTATAACATTTGGCCAACCCTGCCTTGAAATGCGAAGCACTGCAACCTAAAAAAAAAAGCGAGTCGCTCAGTGCAGCGACTCGCCATTATGGGAGCAAAACTTGCGCTAGAGCGTATCCGCAGGCGGAACGTACTCCACCTCGGCCTGGTCCGCCGTCATGGATGGCATCTGTGTGCCGAAACGGGTCATTGCCACCGCGCCGACGCCCAATAGGCTCAGGAAAACGGGTACAACCCAACCAAAACAGATTATAAAATCAAACGTAAACAGACCAGATATCAGGGTAAGCAGGAAAGTCCCTAGTACAGCACTAACCGGAAGCGGCCACTCGAGTTTGAACAGGCCGATCAAACGCACGCCAACTTCGGTCCCGAGCGCGAACAAGCCGAAGGCCCATCCGGCGGCCAGCACAAACGGTACAATAATAAGCAACGGGCCGGTCAGGAGCAAGGTAATAAGCAACACGCTGAACAGGGCCAGGGCCACCATCACCACCACGAACAAGATGAAGGTCAGGATACCCATCCCGCCCGCCATCAGCGGTTGACGCACAGCCGCTTCAGAAACCCGACGGGTTTGTTCGGGCAGGAAGAGTACGATCAAACCAGCAAACAAGCCAAAACCAATCGAACGCGCCAATAGCCCGAGGGCTTCCAAAAACGGGTTGATAAAATCAAAACGTGGAGTATAGACAGCAGGAATGTTCACATCGGGCCGGGTGGGCGGGGTCGGGTTGTCGATCAATTCACCGTCCACCTGCGCGCCTTCGGTTTTTTGCACCGGGCCGCCAATCGTGACCAGGTCGCCGCGAATGTGGGTGTTTTTCTCTAAAAGGGTTGGGCCGCCAATGCTGACCACGTCACCTTTTACTTCGGTGTCGATGCTCAACGAGCCGCCAATCGTCACAACCGCGCCGTTGACTTGTGCGCCTTCTTCGATGGTTGAAGAACCGCCAATCACGACCAGATCGCCGTAAAAAATACTGCCGGTTTCAAGCACGGCCGAACCGCCGATGACCACCATTCCGCCAGTGAGGGTTTCACCGTCTTTCAACACATAGCTGGAGCCGATGATCACGCCCCCGTCCTGGTCAGGCAGCGCTAATCCCTGGGCCTGGGCGCTCTGCAAAGGCAGCAGGGCCAGGGCCAGTAAGACCAGCATAACGAATAAAGATCTCAATTTGTTCATAAAATCTCCTACAGCCTTGCCCGGCTGTATACTTTTTGTTTGCTTCTTTTGCGAAGGGTGGAAAGCCATAAAGCGCTCAATCCGCTGGCTGCAACCAGGAAAATTGCCCATGCCGATAGTGGCACCAGTTCGAGCACCACCCTGGAAAGAACATTACTGATCGTGGCAATCGCTTGTACTGCCGTTGAAAGATAAATAAGCGCGCTTACCCAGGTGATGAACAACTGGGCGGGCGAAAGACTCAGGTAAGGCAGCGCCGGTGTTATTAACCACAGAATCACGCCGATGCTCACCAAAGTCAGCAGGACCAGGCCGATAGAGGTCCGTCTGCGCTGGATTTTGCGCTCCGCCACCAGGCGGCGCTGGAAGCGAAGCGCGAATCCGTTGGCGGGCCGGGCGACTGGCGCCGCCCGCAGGGACAGGTTGGCGCGGGCCAACGCCGCGCATTGCAGGCAGGCTGCTGTATGCCGGCGCAGGTCGCGCTGCTGCTCCGGCTTTAAGAGCTCATCATTCAACAGCCAGTTTTCAAAGGGCTGGTGTTCCATAGGGCATCCTTTCGAGATGGGGTTCGGGTGTACCTGCTTCGAGGCGGCGAGCAACTTCGCGTCGCGCACGATGCAGGCGGCTTTTCACCGCAGGAACTGTGAGACGCAGGCTTTCTGCTATTTCAACTTCAGAGAAGTCATACCAGTAACGCAGGATAATGGCGGCGCGATCGGTAGAATCGAGCCTTTGTAAAACACGATGCAGAGCTTGCTGCTCTTCACGCCGTTCGGCTTCGTATTCGGGGTTGATGGCTGTCGCATCGGCAAATTCCATCGGGCGGTCATCATCATCGGCTTCCTCGTCGATGGAGATGAAGCCAAACTTGCGGCGACGCAAACGGTCGATGCAGTAATGGGCCGCGATGGACAGCAGCCAGGTCGGGAAGGAGCGTTGCAGGTCGAATCGTGTGATGTTCTGATAGGCGCGCAGAAAACTCTCTTGCGCGGCATCTTCTGCCAGTTCAGGCTCACCCAACATGCGATAGCATAGGTTATAGACCGGGGTCTGATAATGCTCTACCAGCCGGGTGAATGCCTCGTCGTTGCCTTGTTGTGCCTGGAAAACCCAGGTCTTCTCTTCGTTCACGGGTACTCCTGTCGGTCGTTCTGTTCAAGTATACGTAGGCTTTTTAGATAAGTTGCAGATGGATAATTTAACGCCAAAACTGCGGCAAATATTCCCTGTAAGTGTTCAGGTAGTCATCCAAAACTGCCTGGGCTGCATCCAGGTCATGGGTAACGGGATCAAGCAGCAGGCATTGCAGGGCTTTTTGGCGGTCACCTTCGAGCACGGAATCGACGCACAATTGCGAGACGGTGATCTCTCTCCGCAGCAGTTCAGCCACACCCTCGGGCAGGGAACCAACCGAGAGCGGATGGGCGCCCGCACCGTCCACAAAGAGCGGGGTTTCGACGGCAGCGCCCAGCGGCAGGTTGGCAATTTGCCCACCATTCGGCAGAATGGCTGCCTGGTGGTAATGCGACCCGGCTCCGGCGATGCTTTCGATCATCTCGAGCGCGCCCTCACTGTCAGTTTCGCGCAAAGAGTCGATGGTCAGGCTCCCGTCAGCCATGTCGTTCAGGCGGTCGAGGCTGAAATCGCGCATGGTGTCGAAAGTGTCCCAGTCGTAGAGTTGCAGGTTGAATTTATCCCAGGGCTGGGTCTGTGGGTCGCTGACCCAGGGCAGGTATTCGCACAAATGTGAATCGCCGGGGACGGGAAACAAACCAAAGGCATTGAAAACGCGCCTGGTCAGCGGTTCAAAATTCGGGTCGTGCGCCGCGTAGCGTTCCCGAAAAAGCGGGTAAAGGTCCTCGCCCGTTGTCCGCTCGTGAATGGAGAGAATCCAGGTGAAGTGATTTAATCCGGCAGCGCGAATGGCGACACGCGGCAGCGTCTGGTGGATGACCTGCTCGCGCAGCGGGTGCAGTAAGATTTCGGCATTCATGCTGCTAATGCCCGCGGGGACGTTGATACCGAGATCCTGGGCCAGTACCATGCCAACAAAACAATAGCCGATGTAAACCTGGTGGCACAGCCCAATCGCGCGGATGCGGCTGTGGCGGTTGATCGCATCGCAGATGCGGGTCATCGGGTTGGTGTAGTTGATGAACCAGGCATCCGGGCAGGCGGCTTCCATATCGCGCGCGATTTCCATGACCGGGCCAAGGTTGCGGGCGGCGTGGGCAAATCCGCCGGGGCCGCCGTTTTCAGCGTAAGGCTGGCGCAGGCCATATTTGAGCGGGATTTCCCAATCTTGCCGCCACAGGTTCTCTCGCGCGCCGACTTCGATGGCGCTGACGACGAACTCCGCGCCGGGCAGGGCTTCACGATGGTGGGTGTGGGCGCTGAAGGCGAACCCACAATCCCATTCGCGGTTCAGGCGTTCGGCCAGGCGGCGGACGATATCGAGCGATTGCGGGTTGTGGTCAACGAGTGCCAGGTGCGAGCCGCGCAATTTCTTGGAACGCAACAGCGCAGAAAGGGTGTTCTCGCCAAAACTGGCGCTGCCCGCGCCGATGACAACAATTTTTGTGGGGAGGCTCATGCTCTTCTCCTTTTGGGCCTGGGCAAGCGCCACAAGCACAAAAGATATTGTGCCCCAAGATGGACCTGCCCGCAAGGGAAAAATGAGCATTTTTACAACCTTCTCGCTCAGATAGCGTATAATTTCACAATAATTGTCATTGTGAAAGGAACTCCCATGTCTCAAATTGATACCCTTGTTCAAAATTTCCTGGCCCAAAAATCAATCGCTGTTGTTGGCGTTTCGACCAAGCGTGATACCGGCTGCAACCTGAATTATGATAAATTCAAGGCGGCCGGGTACACCGTTTACGCTGTCAGCCCCAATATGACAGAATTCCAGGGCGATCCGTGCTATCCCGATTTGAAATCCATTCCACAAAAGCCGGACGCCGTCTTCATCTTTGCCAGCCCAAAAGTGACCGATCAGGTTGTGCTTCAGGCTGTTGAAGTGGGCGTCAAGCACATTTGGATGCACTGCATGATGGGCACAAAAGCCGGCCTGGCCGCCGAAATGACCAGCGTCTCACAGGAAGCCGTGCAACTGTGCCGCGAAAATGGCATCGAAGTTATCCCCGGCTCCTGCCCGGCCCAATTCCTGAACCCCGATTTTGGGCACAAACTGATGCGCGGCCTGTGGCGGCTGGTGGGCAACCTGAAAATCGAGCAGCCGGCATAAGCAAGGCAAAATTACCAACTTGTTTTGGCCCGCCATGATGTGGCGGGCCTGTTTGTTTTGCAGGTAACGCCCGAAACGGGTATAGATTTTATAAAAATTCATCCAGAAGAAATACCATCCGCCTTTTTGCGGTAAAATTACCAGACTCTTTCCAAAGGATATTCTGTGTTTGAAATTCTATTTCTGGGAACTTCTGCATCAGCGCCCTCGGCCCGCCGAGGGCTTTCAGCGTTAATCGTAAAACATAATGAACACCGCTTCCTGATCGATTGCGGTGAAGGCACGCAGCGTCAGATTTTGCAATCAGGCATTGGCTTCAAGCAGCTCAACCGTATCCTTCTCACCCACGGGCACCTCGATCACATCCTGGGGCTGGGCGGGCTGATGTCCACTTTTATGCGCTGGGAATCGATCGAACAACTCGAAATTTTCGGCGGCAAAAGCGCGCTTGAACGGGTCAAAATTCTGATCAACGACGTTGTCCTGGCTGGTAAAAAGCCGCCCATGTCGCTTCATTTTCGCGAGATCGGCCCCGGCCTGGTGGCGGATGAAGACGATTTCACCGTGACAGCTTTCCCCGTTACCCATCGCGGCCCTGATTGCCTGGGCTACTGCTTTGAAGAAAAAGCGCGCCGTCCCTTCCTGGGCGAGAAAGCGGACGCGTTAGGCGTTCCTTTCGGCCCCCAGCGCCGGGACCTGGTCAACGGGCAGCCGATTGCCCTGGATGATGGACGCGTCGTCGGCCCCGAAGACGTGCTCGGCCCGCTCCAGCGTGGGACAAAGCTGGTGGTGGTTGGCGACACAGGCCGCACCGACGATCTAGTGGATGTTGTCCGCGATGCAGACGGCCTGGTCATCGAAGGGACGTATCTGGACGAAGACGCCGAGATGGCGCGTCAGTTTTCGCACATGACAGCGCGCGGCGCGGCGGAACTGGCCCAACAGGCCGGGGTTAAGCAATTGATTCTGACACACATATCGCGCCGCTACCGCGAAAAGGATGTGATTGCCGAGCTGCAATCTGCCTTGCCAACAGCGGTGGTGGCGCGTGATTTCGATCATTTCATCATTAAACGTGAAGGTTAGGTATTTATTCTATGAACGCAAAGCCATATACCATTGGCGTATTAACTTCCGGCGGTGACGCGCCAGGCATGAATCCTTGCATCCGCGCCATTGTACGCACAGGGCTGGCACGCGGCGCAAGGGTTATCGGAATCAGCAACGGCTTCGAAGGCTTGATCAATGGCGAGTTTCGTCCCCTGGGTGCGCGCGATGTAGGCGGCATCCTGCTGCGCGGCGGTACCATGCTGCAAACCCGACGTTCGGCGGCTTTCCGCGAACCGCGCGGACAGCGCGAGGCCATCCGCCGCATGAACGAGTATGGCATTGACGGCCTGATCGTGATCGGCGGGGACGGCTCACTGGCCGGCGCACTCGCCCTGCACAAACAGGAAATCAACGTGGTCGGTGTACCAGGCAGTATCGACAACGATATTTGGGGAACCAATATTTCGATTGGCGTCGATACGGCCATGAACACCATCATGGATGCCGTGGACAAATTGCGCGATACGGCTTCCTCGCACGGGCGCGCCTTCCTGGTTGAGACAATGGGGCGCGGCTCCGGCTACCTGGCCGTTATGGCAGGTATCGTCAGCGGCGCCGAAATCGTCTTGATCCCTGAAACCCAGGTCACCATTCAAGACGTTGCCAACGCAGTCGAAAGCGCTTATAAGCGCGGCAAGACCCATGCTTTCATCATCAACGCTGAAGGCTCCGGCATCACAACCGCCGAATTGGCCGGCGCGCTCGAAGACCTGGATGTGGGTTTCAAAACGCGTGTCACCATTCTCGGCCACATCCAACGCGGCGGATCGCCAACAGCTTATGACCGCTTGCTGGCCTCGCGCATGGGTGTCAAAGCAGTCGATGCCCTGCTCAGCGGCACATTCGGTGTTATGACCGGCCTGAAAGGGCGCGGCATTGAGTACGTTCCACTTGAAGAAGTCGTCGATACCAAGCGCGAAGTCAATATGGAATATTACGATATGGTCAGCCTGCTGGCGCGCTAGGCGTATCAGGTATTAAAAGTGTCAGGTGTCAGGTAACGTTACCTGGCACCTGACACTTTTAATAATCATCGCCTGACACCTGATCAAATCCAGGTCGGTTCCTCGTAGACGCCAAAGGCTTCTTTCATCACGCCGATCATTTCGCCCAGGGTGGCATAGGCGCGGACCGCTTCGAGGATATAAGGCATGGTATTTTCGTTGCCCTGGCAGGCGATCCGCAGTTGGTCGAGAGCCTGTCCAACCCGGCCGGGGTCGCGCTCGCGACGGACTTGCTCCAGCCGAGAAAGCTGACGCCGGTAGCCCTGCGGGTCCATCGCCAGGATCGGCACAGAGGGGGTTTTCCCATCCACGTAGGCGTTGACCCCCACGATGCGCCGATCGCCAGAATCGGTTTCACGCTGATAAAGATAGGCCGCATCTGAGATCTCGCTCTGGAAAAAGCCCTTGTCGATGGCCGGCAGCACGCCTCCCAAAGCCTCGATGCGTTGAAAATACGCATACGCCTGGGCTTCGATCTGATCGGTCTGGGCTTCAACGAAGAACGAGCCGCCCAACGGGTCGACCGTATTGGTCACCCCCGACTCTTCGGCGATGATCTGCTGGGTGCGCAGGGCAATCGTGACGGCATGTTCGCAGGGCAGCGCCAGGGCTTCATCGAGACTGTTGGTATGCAGGGATTGCGTCCCGCCCAGGACGGCCGCCAGGGCTTGCAGCGCCACCCGCACCACGTTATTTTCAGGTTGCTGGGCGGTCAGCGAGACACCCGCCGTCTGGGTGTGGAAGCGCAGCAGCCACGAACGCGGATTTTTCGCGCCGAAGGTCTCGCGCATTTCGCGGGCCCAGATCCGGCGCGCGGCGCGGTATTTGGCAATTTCCTCGAAGAAATCATTGTGGGCGTTGAAGAAGAACGACAGGCGCGGGGCGAATTCGTCCACGTCCATGCCGCGCGCGATGCCCCAGCGCACATACTCCAGTCCATCGGCCAGGGTGAAGGCCAACTCCTGGGCGGCGGTCGAACCGGCCTCGCGGATGTGGTAGCCGCTGATCGAGATGGTATTCCACTGCGGGACGGATTGCGCGCCAAACTCCATCGTATCGACCACCAACCGCATCGACGGTTCGGGCGGAAAGATGTATTCCTTCTGGGCGATAAATTCTTTCAGGATGTCGTTCTGGGTTGTGCCGCGCAGCTGCTCGGGGCGCACGCCCTGCTTCTCAGCGGCGGCAATGTACATGGCCCAGATAATGGCAGCGGGTGAGTTGATCGTCATGCTGCAAGAAACCTTGTCGAGCGGGATCCCATCCAGCAAAATTTCCATGTCTTTGAGCGAAGAGATCGCCACACCGCATTTGCCGAATTCGCCCAAGGCTTCGGGCGCATCGGTGTCATAGCCCATCAGGGTCGCCAAGTCAAAGGCGATGCTCAGGCCAGTCTGGCCCTGTGAAAGCAGATATTTAAAGCGGGCGTTGGTTTCTTCAGCGGTGCCAAACCCGGCAAACATGCGCATTGTCCACAATTTGGAGCGGTGCAAGGTGGGGTGAACGCCGCGCGTATATGGATACTGGCCGGGGTGACCCAGGTCGCGTTCATAATCCAGATTTTCAATATCGAGCGGGGTATACAGGCGGCGGACCGGTTCAGACGAAGTGGTGATAAATTGCCTGCGGCGTTCGGGCAGGACACTGAGCGCCCTGGCCAGGTCAGCCTGCTCCCAGTTTTTGAAGGAATCCTTCAGCGCGGCCAGTTTTTGGCGATCATACATGGTTCTCTCCTCTTTTATCCGTTTGGCGAATATGGACAAATTATACCGTTTTACGAGGCGCTTTGCATGAGCGAGGGATTAAGAGTGGATTCTCAAAATAATCCTTCATTTTCACAAAACAGGATTATAATAATCGTAATTTGTATAAAAATGTTTGTAAACGGAGGCGCTGATGTTCATCAACCGTAAAGCCGAACTGGAACTCCTGACCCAACTGTATATGTCCGAGCGGGCCGAGTTGTTTGTGCTGTATGGCCGCCGCAGAGTGGGCAAAACCGAATTGCTGCGCGCCTTTTGTAAAGACAAACCCCACCTATTTTTCATTGCCACGCTCAGCGCAGACGGCGAACAGCTCTCCACCTTTTCACAGCAAATCTGGGCTTTTACCCATCCAGAAACCCCGGCCGGTTTTACGTTTCCATCCTGGGATGCTGCTTTCCGCGCGTTGGCCGACCTGCCAGGGCAGCCGATTATCGTTCTGGATGAGTTCACCTATCTGATCAGCGGCAACAAAGCCATTCCGTCCATTTTGCAAAAAGCCTGGGATGAGCGGCTGAAGGACACCCGCATAAAGCTAATCTTGTGCGGTTCGTATATCGGCATGATGGAAACTGAAGTGCTGGGCTACCAGGCGCCGCTCTACGGACGACGCACCCACAGCACCCTGCTTGACCCGCTGGATCTGCCTTCGGCGGCACAGTTTTTCCCAAGCTATACGGCGGATGAGCAGTTCCTGGCCTGGGCAGTGCTCGGCGGGATGCCCTATTACCTGCGGACTTTCAGCGATCAAAAAAATATTTTTACCAACATCCGCCAGCATATTCTGGATTCGCAAACCGGCGAATTATTCAATGAACCGCGCCTGCTTTTGATGGAAGAACTGCGCGAGCCGCGCAATTATTTTTCGATCCTGCGCGCCATTGCCCAGGGCAATACGCGCTTGAATGAAATTGCCACGACCTCGGGGGTCGGCACGGTCAACATGGTTGCGCGCTATTTGGATCTTCTCCAGCAGATGCGCCTGGTCACGCGCCGCGTCCCGGCGACAGAATTCCAGCCCGAGAAGAGCAAACGCGGCATCTATCAGATCGATGATCATTTTCTGCGCTTCTGGTTCCGCTATGTGCAGCCCAATCAAAGCTCTCTCGATCTCGGGCTGGCAGATGCGATCCTCGACCAGCGGGTGCGGCCGGATCTGGAGCACTTTGCCGCGACCGCCTTTGAAGAAGCCTCCCGGCATTATGTGGCCCGGCTGGCCCGTCAGGGCAGGATCCCTTTCGTGCCGGAGCGAATCGGGGCCTGGTGGGGGCGTGAGGCCGAAATCGATGTGCTTGCCATCAGCCGCACGGAAAAACAAGCCCTGGTTGGAGAATGCAAATGGTCTGTCAACCCGGTTGGGGTCAACATTCTGGATGATCTTCAGCACAAAGCGCAGGCTCTCCTGCGGGAAGGAGAGATCACGCAATTACACTATGCGCTTTTCTCGCGTTCTGGTTTTACCCAGGCCCTGGAAGCGCGGGCACTGAATGAGAATGTCGCCCTGTATCGTGTTGAGGAGATTGTTGCCCCATGACCACACTCAACTTTCTCTATCCCTTTCGCAAATACCAGCGCATGATTTTGGCGCAGGTTGAACAGGCGCCCAAAGACCACAAATATCACATCGTTGCCCCGCCGGGAGCAGGGAAAACCATCGTTGGGATCGAGTTAATCAACCGGCTGGGCATGCCAGCGGTGGTTTTCGCGCCGACAACCACCATCCAGGCCCAGTGGAAAGACAAGGTGGGCATGTTCCTGGCCGACCCTGCCGGGGCCAACCAAATTACCAGCCTCGACTCGCGCCAGCTGGCAGACATCAACATCTACACCTACCAGCTCATCTCGACCCCAGGTGAAGAGCAGGAGCGCGAGGCTGAGATCGCCCTGCAGGAATGGGTGCAGGAGCTTTTGCGCGAAGGCCAATCCAGCGACGAGGCCGCCGCGCTGACCCGCATCGAGACCTTGCGCGAGAATAACCCGGCATCCTACCGCAGCGAGATCGCAAAACGTTACAAACGCGCCAAACGCAAACTGCTGACTGCCAGCCCCGCCGAACTGGAGCGATTCCTGCACCCCAACGCGCGCGAGCTGATCGCCCGGCTCGTCAGGCATGGCGTGCGCACCATCGTTCTGGACGAGTGCCATCACCTGCTCGATTACTGGGCGTTGACCCTGCGTTATCTGATCAGCCAGTTGCCCGACCCGCACATTATTGGCCTGACCGCCACCCTGCCCAGCCCCGAAACTGACGAAGAATACGACAACTACACCAGCCTGCTCGGCGATGTCGATTTTGAAGTCCCGACCCCGGCGGTCGTCAAGGAAGGCGATCTGGCCCCCTACCGCGACCTGGTTTATTTTGTCGAACCAAGCCAGCGCGAGATGGACTATCTCAACAACATCCAGTCCGCCTTCGAGCAGGCCATCTCCGAACTGACAAAAACGCCGCGCTTCCGCGATTGGGTGGCCGGCTTTCTGCGCCCCAGCCAAAGCGAAGATGAGTGGCGGGCTTTTTGCAGCCAGTCACCGCTTTTTTCGCTGGCCTGCATCCACTTTGCCCGCGCCCACAGCCTGCCGATTGCCCCGGAGCTGCTTTTGCCGATCGAAGCCGAAGACCCGATCACCATCGAAGATTGGGCGCTGCTGCTCGAAAAATTCGGGCTGAACGTGCTCAAGATCAGCCCGGACACCTCTGACCACCAGCTTTTTGAACGCCTGCGCAAGATCCTGCTGCCGTTTGGATTCACCATCACCGAGCGCGGCCTGCGCCAAAGCCGCTCGGTAGGCGACCTGGTGCTGACCTTCTCTGAAAACAAAGACCACGCCGTGGCAGACATCCTGCAAAAGGAACACGCCGTGATGGCTGAACACCTGCGGGCGGTGGTGGTCACCGACTTCGAGCGCATGTCCAGCGGCATCCAGACCCTTTCGGGCGTGCTGGACAAAGACGCCGGCAGCGCCTTGCGCCTGTTCCATCACTTGGCCGAACATCCCGGCCTGGGTGCGCTCAGCCCGGTATTGCTGACCGGCAAAACCTTTATGGTGACAAAGGAAAATGCGGACTCGCTGCTTACGGAATTTAACCGCTATATCGAACACAATCGCCTGCACGCCACTTGCCGGGCGCTGCCACCCAAGGCGGGCAACGTGGTCGAGGTGGTCGGTGAGGGCGCTGATTGGGCCTCCCGCACCTACGTCCGCATGGCGACCGAACTCTTTGACCGGGGCGTGGTGCGCTGTCTGATCGGCACACGCGGAATCTTGGGCGAAGGCTGGGACTCGCTCACGCTCAACACGCTGATCGACCTGACCAGCGTCACCACCAGCACCTCCGTCCAGCAGCTGCGCGGACGGACCATCCGCAAAGACCCGGCCTGGGCGCGAAAAGTCGCTCACAACTGGGATGTGGTCTGCGTCGCCAAGCGTTTTCAGAAAGGCAGTGTCGATCTGAACCGGCTGATCGCCCGGCATGGAAGATATTGGGGGATCGTCGTTACTTCGCAGTTCCATCAGGTGATCGCCGATGTCGAAGCGATGAGCGGCGCGCTGACCAGCCAGGTCTTACCGTCGCTCAGCACCAGTCTGACAATGCCGCGCCAGGCAAGTCCCAATTCGCCGCTTGCGCCCGAACAAATTGGACGGGTGGTCAAAGGGCTGGCGCATGTGGACGCCCAACTGGCCTACGACTTGACGGTCAAAGAATTCAAGCACGTTAACTATCAAAAATATACCCGCCGCATGCTGGCCGCTGCTTCGGAACGCGACCGTACCTATAACTTATGGGGCGTCGGGCAGGAATACAGCAATTTTAGCTACTCTGCCTCGCGGCTGGACACGCGCGACCTGAAAATCCGGACTGTGTTCAGCATGGGCGAGAGCATCAAGCGCATGTTGCGCGAATTTATCGCCACCATTCTCTCTGGCACGTTGATGGTGCTGACCCTGGCCTGCCGCATGTCGCTTTCCGCCGCAGAAGCAGACCTGGGCCTGGGCCTGCTTTGCCTGGCGATCATTCTGGGCTTTGGCACCTTTGGCGTCTTCCTGTTCAACCTGTGGGGAGCTTACAAAATTTTTCAAAAGCTGCTCGTTAACCAGCCCGTGGATGCCATTCTGCTGGATGTTGCCCGCGCGCTGTTCTTCTCTCTGCGCGAAAACGGACTCGTCAGCCGCAACCTGCAACCCGACTATCTGCGCGTGATCGAACAACCCGATAATAGTTACGAAGTTCTGCTCGATTACGCATCCCCCGAAGACGCAGCGACTTTCATCAAAGCCTTTGTCGAGATTTTTGACCCGGTGCGTGACCAGCGTTATCTGATCTTGCGCACCGATGAACGCCTGCCCAACCTGATTTTTATGCCTTTCTGGCTGGGGCTGCGCAATTTCCTGGTGGAAAATGACTTTACCAGGCCAACCTACCACCCCGTCCCGCAGGTTCTTTCGACCCGCAAAGAGCTGGCCCAGGTTTTTGCCACTTATTGGCAAAAATATGTTGGCGGCGGCCAACTCATCTTCACCCGCTCAGAGATCGGGCGCAACATCCTGCTCCAGGCGCGCGCCCAACGCCGCCCGAAGGTCAAGGGAATGGCGTTTGAACTGTGGCGCTAATTAACCCTCGTCTTTAAAGATAATATTGCTCAACCCGGAGCGTTTGGCACGGTATAAGCGCCGGTCAGCGCAAACAAGAATATCTTCGGCAGACTGACAATCTTTGGGGTAAATGGCTATGCCCATACAGCCTGAAAGGTAACGCTGGGTCTCTTGCGGAAGATGCAGGCGGGTGGACGAAAGCGCCAAACGCAATTTTTCAGCCACATGCATGGCCCGTTCCAGACCAGTCTCGGGCAGGATGATCGAAAATTCATCGCCGCCGTAACGCGCCAGGAAGTCCGATGCGCGCAGGGTACGCCGCAAAGCCACCGCTACTTGTTTCAGGACACTATCGCCAATTGGGTGGCCAAAAGTATCATTGATCGCCTTGAAACCATCCAGGTCGATCATCAACAGGGCAAAAGTATGCTCATAGCGGCTGGCGCGCTCTATTTCGTCCTTGATGCGCTGGTCGAGATGGCGGCGGTTGGGTAAATCGGTCAGGATGTCGGTCAGGGCTTCTTCGGTTGCGCGGGCATAGATGTGCGCACTGCGCAGGATGGCGCTGGCGCGTTCGGCAAATAATTTTCCAACAGCAACTTCTTCAGTTGAGACAACATACGGCTGGTCCCAGTACAGGCTCAAGGCGCCTTTTTGTTCATGATCAGAATTGAGTGAGAAAACCGCATAAGCGCGGAATTTCTCACCAAAAATCAAGTCCTGCACCGGGCTGGTACGGGAATCTTGATGAACATCAGGGATGATGACAAATTCGCGGTTATGTAAAATCTTGCCTCCTGCAAATTGGTTAAATCGACGAGTGAGTTGTTTCAGAAATTCATCGGAAAGGCCAACTGAATACTCACACTTCATTTCACCATTTTTTTGCTGTAAGTGCAGTGCTGCGCGTTGCGCCTGGAGCAGGCTGCGCGCCGATTCAACGATTGACGGCAGCAGGGTTGTATGTTTCAGGTCAGAAACCAGATTTGTTACCTGGCCAGCCATTTTTTCCAGTAATTCCGCCCGGCGTATGGCTTCTTGATGCAGCCAGGTGCGCGAAATAAGCAGGGATAAAATATCAATGACTTGGTGTATGCGGGCAATTTCATGGCTTGAAAAATAATGGGGCTGTTTAAAGGCAACCAAAAGCGCGCCCATAAATCGGTTTTCAGGCTTGCCAAAGAGCGGCGCTGCCAGTACAGAGCGCGCAGAGAAGTGGCCTGCTACCCGCGGGGAAATATAAGGGGAACAAAAAACATTTTCAGCCAGAACCAATCTGCCGGCTTGCTTAACCGAACGCGTAAATGTATTTTCATAGCGCGGCGTCGGCGGAAGTTTCATATAGAATTCGTGAATAGTGCTATCGGCTGCCAGCGAAATAACTCGTTCGCTATCCTCATCCCAATGCGTCAGGTAAATATTATCGGCTTCGAGCAGGGTTTTGATTTTATCAGCCAAACCGATAAAGGCCATTTTGTCGTTTATGTCATCGATCGCTGTGCGCGATAATAAATTAAGATTGGTCAGGAAAGCGTTATCAAATTCTATCTTCCAACGCTGTTGATTATTTTTCCTTGAGCGCAGCATCGCCAGGACAACGTTCAAGACAAGCACCAACAGCATAAATTCATAGTAGGGCTTGTTGGAAAATTGCAACCCGATCGGCGGACTTGGCGGCAACCATCCCCAAGCCTGGACAAACAAGATGCCAATGTAAGACAAAATTGCCAGGGCATTAAAGGCCAGAAAAGCGAATGGGCTAAAAAAAGACTCAAGTGCGCCAAAATATAATACATATACCAGTGGCAGCAGGCTGTAAGAACCTCCGGTTGCGCCGATGCCAAAGGTGATAAAACCAATATCAAGCACAACCTGTCCAAAGAGCAGTATTGTGATTGCATGCTGTCCGAAATATTTCCCGTTTGAATGCGCCAAATGATGATGAAACCATTCAAATACCAGCAACACAAAAATCGCCGCACCAACCGGAAGCGCCAAAACAGAAAACCAATCGCTGCTCTCCAGGCTAAACCGGGTAACCAATACAAACACGCCAACAAATAGCCAGCGCAAATGATTAATTCTCTGTAATTGATTGATAATATTAGGAGAAACAGGTTTTACCACAGCCTTAGCCTCACAACCCCACGATACACTATGCCCGTAGTAATAATTGAGCTTGTGACTTTTTCAGTCAAAAAAACTTGCGCACAAAACCGCTCGTTTACTCAAGCAATTGTGACCAATTATGCCCTATAACTGTTACTTTGAAAACTTACAGATTCAATTTCTGGTATACTCTGTCCAAATTATAGACATCAGGATCTTAGCCATGCCTCGCTTTGAAATAGACATAGACCCTTGTGAACATATTACCGCTGATGCCATTGGTGCGCCTGGCCAGCGTATTTTTTATATCCAGGGCCAGCAAGCAGCGCGGACAGTGACCATTATCGTCGAAAAAATCCAACTACAATCATTGGCTATTGGCATCGAACAATTCCTGGCCCAACTGGCTGATGAGAATTCGGCCCTGGATGAGGCATCGGCAGCATATTACGAAGAACAAATGCGCATCAGCCCACCCGTTGAACCTATTTTTCGCAGCGGCGAAATTGGCCTGGGCTACGACAAAGAACGCGACATGGTCGTCATCGTCACAAAAGAAATCCTGGCCGAAGATGATGACCCTGAAGAAGCTGCCATTGTCCGCTTTTGGTGTACCCGCAGCCAGGCGCGCGCCATGGCCCGTTGGGGTCAGGATGTTGTCCAACGCGGCAGGCCAACCTGCCCTCAGTGTGGACAACCCATTGAGCCGGAAGGGCACTTCTGCCCCAAGAAAAACGGCCACAAACACTAAAATCCCAGCCATGAACATCCGTTTCGCGCTCCCCGAAGACGCCCAGGCCATTGCCCAGGCGCATGTCGCCAGTTGGCAAACCACCTACCGCGGCATCGTCGCCAATGAAATCCTCGACAACCTTTCGGTCGAAAGCCGCGTCCAATACTGGCAAGAATTCATCCCCCAGGCCGAAGCACGACAATCCTGCCTTTTCGTCGCCGAAGAAAACAGCCACATCGTTGGGTTTTGCTCTGCCGGGCCGGGCCGCGCCCCCATTCCCGGATTCCCGGCGGAACTGTACGCCATCTACCTGCTGCAAAGCGCCCAGCGACGCAGCATTGGCCGGTCACTGGTATGCACCGCTGCCAGCCGCCTGGCCGGGCACGGTTTCCGGGCCATGTTCGTCTGGGTGCTGCGCGACAACCCCGCCCGTCACTTTTACCAGGCCCTGGGCGCAAAATACCTGCAAGAAAAACCCATCACCATCGGCACACAGGAACTCATCGAAAGCGCCTATGGCTGGGACGTCCTCGACCCGCTTACCCGACCCGCGCAATGACCCGGCAAAATACCCCTACAGATTTGCAAACCGCCTTCCAACACGGCGAAATCGACCTGCAAGGTCAGTTCATGCTCGGCTCGAACTACACCTTCCTGGTCGAAATCCGTTACAAAGGCCAGGCATTCGCGGGCGTTTACAAACCCCAACAAGGAACACAACCGCTGTGGGATTTTCCGGCTGAAAGCCTGGTCGGACGCGAGGTCTCTGCCTACCTGCTGAGTGAATTCCTGGGCTGGTCGCTTGTCCCCTACACCATCTTGCGCGAAGACGGCCCATACGGCCCCGGTTCACTACAACACTTCATCGAATACAACCCAAACCAGCATTACTTCAACTTCAAGCCTGAAGACAAAGTCCGGCTGCGCCCTGTTGCCCTTTTTGACCATCTGATCAACAACGCCGACCGCAAGGGCAGCCACGTTCTGTTTGAAAAGCGCACCCGCCATCTGTATGCCATCGACCACGGGCTGTGTTTCCACGCCGAAGACAAATTACGTACCGTCATTTGGGATTTTTCCGGACAGGAAATCGAAAAATCATACCTGAACGATATTAAAAGGATGAGTGACGCGCTCGCACAACCCTCCGACCTGGTTACAGACCTTGAGCCTTATCTTACGCCTGAAGAAATCGCTGCTCTCGCCGAGCGTGGACAGGGGTTACTGAACGAGGGCTGCTTCCCCCAGCCGCCGCAATACCGCCGCGCCTTTCCGTACCCGCCACTGTAATTGCAGAATGCAAAATCAAAACCGGATAACCGGAAAACTGGAGAACTTTTAGAATGTCTCACTACAAACTCGCCCTGCTGGGCTTCGGCAATGTTGGCCGCGCCCTGGCTGAACTCTTGCTGCGCAAACAGGATGAACTCAAAAGTAATTACGATATTACTTTTAGCGTGGTCGCCATCGGCACCGGTCGGCGCGGCTTTGCCGTCCAACCCGAGGGCCTCGACCTGTCCGCCGTGATCGAAGCCCTGCAAAACGGTAAAACCCTGGCCGAATTCAGCGCCGTCCCGGTGACAGACGCCTTCGACCTGATTCGCAAATCGGGCGCAGATGTTTTGTTCGAAAATACTCCGGTCGATTATGAGACCGGCCAGCCTGCCATCGACCACGTCAAACTGGCTTTCGAGCATGGGATGCATGTCAGCACCGCCAACAAAGGTACGGTTGTCCACGCTTATCACGAACTGAAATCCCTGGCCGCCCAAAAAGACCGCCAGTTCTTCCATGAATCAACCGTGATGGACGGCGCGCCGATTTTCTCGCTCTTTCGTAGCGCCCTGCCCGGCGCACAGTTGAAATCGTTCAAAGCCGTGCTCAACTCAACCACCAACCTGATCCTGACCCGCATGGAAAGCGGCGAATCGTTTGATGAAGCCATGCGCTACGCCCAGCAAATCGGAATTGCCGAAACAGACCCATCCGGCGATGTAGACGGTTGGGATGCGGCCATAAAAATCGCGGCGCTGGTCACTGTCCTGATGGATAAACCACTGAAGCCCGCCGAAATCGACCGCACCGGCATCCGCGCCATCACACCAAAAATGGTGCAAGACGCCAAAGCGCAGGGGAAACGCTACAAGCTGGTCTGTACCGCCGAGCGCCATGGCGAAACTGTGCGAGGCAAGGTCGCCCCGGAACTGGTTCCCGTCAGTTCGCCGATGTACGGTCTGGAAGGCACAACGTCCATCATTCAATTCAGCACCGACGTACTCGGTGAATTGACATTGATCGAGAATGACCCCGGCCCACAGACCACCGCTTACGGCCTGTTGGCCGATTTTCTGAATGCGGTCAGATAACTCGAAAAATATCTTCAAAACAGGTAAAATGAGCCGCTGTGTTGGCGTAAAACATGAGCATGTCATGATAATTTAAGGAGAAAAAATGAGTGAAGGTTTGAAAGTTACAGATGGACAGGTTGTAGCAATGGATTACACCCTGCGCGTGGATGGTGAGATCGCGGATAGTTCCGAAGGCCATGAGCCGCTTGAGTTCTTACAGGGTGTAGGCAACATCATCCCCGGCCTGGAGAGTGCGCTATACGGCATGGCTGTCGGCGAAAGCAAGAAAGTCATCGTCGCTGCGGCAGACGGTTATGGCGAATTCGATGCCGAAGCGTTGGTAGAAGTTCCCAGGGCAGAGTTTCCGCCCCAGATCCCGCTCGAACTTGGCATCGAGTTGCAGGTGCGCGGACAGGATGGCGAAATCATGCATGGGCACATCTCCAAAGTTGGCGAAGAGACGGTCGAATTGGACTTCAATCACCCGCTGGCAGGCAAGGAATTACATTTCGATGTGACCATTGCCGCCTTGCGTGAGGCTTCCGATGAAGAACTGCTGCACGGGCATGTCCATCAGGACAGTCAAGAAGAAGAAGATTAAGCTGTAAAAACGAAACAGGCTCCCGGTTGGGGGGCCTGTTTTTTCGCCTGCGCTCAAGAAAATAAAGGGGAATAAAAATGCTTGTGCCTTTGGCAACGTAAGGGGGGAGAGTAATCAAGCGCGGCAGGCTTTGATTAAGACGAAGGAATACTTGTATTAACCTTTGAAAACAGATTGCCAATCGTTGGCCCCAAAACTGTTACAGCAGCGATGACAACAACGGCAACCAATACCAGGATAAGCCCGTACTCCAACAAACCCTGCCCGGTTTCTTTTCTGAACAACACAACCACCACCTCCTTCTACAAAATATCGTAGATTTATTGTAGTCTTTCAGTGGCGGGTTTTCAATCGCCAACACGGGCGATTCCTGTATCGCAAACCTTACAAATCGGACAGGATTCACAATCTGGTTTGCGGGCCTGGCAGATTTCACGTCCCAGGCGGATAATGTTCAGGTGGGCGGCATAGTAGGTTTCAGGCGGGAAGAGTGATTCGAGATACGGATGGGCCTGTTCAACACTCATTTTTTCGGGCCGCAGACCGATCCGACCGGTGACGCGATAGACATGAGTATCAACCGGGAAAGCCGGTTTGCCGAGCGCAAAGCACAGCACAATCGCGGCGGTTTTTGGCCCGACTCCATTGAACCTGGTCAGCCAGGTGCGGGCTTCTTCAACATCCCAATCAGCCAGGAAGGATAAATCAAGACTGCCGCGCTCAGCGGTAATTTCGCGCAAAACCTGCTGCATGCGCGGGCCCTTCTGGTTGGCCAACCCTGCCGGGCGGATGGCGTCCATCACAGCCTGGACTGGGGCATCACGCACGGCCTCCCAGGTTGGGAACCTGGCGCGCAAGGCATCGAAGGCCTTGTCGCGGTTGACATCGTTGGTATTCTGCGAAAGGATGGTCGAAACCAACTCGTCGATAGCCGGCAGGGGGTTACGCCAAATCGGCTCACCAAACGCTGCGAGCAGAGTCTGGTGAATGTTCAGGGCGCGGCGTTGGGCAGGATGAGCATTCGTCATGGTTCAGGCAAGGTCAAGTTGGAAGGTCGGGCGACTCTGTCCAATGTTGAGTTTGCGGTAATTATAGAGTTGTTTTAGCGGGCCAAAGGCAGCCAGTTTTTCAAGGTCAGAAGCAGACAAGGCGCCGAGCGATTGCAGAATCGCCAGCGAGACGCTGTAGCGGGCACGGCCTGATGGGTCGCCATCGCTAATTTTAATGGCGATACCGATGCCGGGTGAGTCCGCGGCGAGTGCGCCGGGGAGCAGGCCAATGCCCTGGTAACCTTCCGCGCCTCCTTTAACGATAATCCGGCCCTTGCCCAATTCCATCAAAAGTGTATCGAATCGTTCCGGACCGCCGACCATATTGGGATGGGCAGACATGGCACTGGTGATGGTGCGGCAGGCGGCAGCGCGTTCCGCAGGCAGCCCAAACGGATCGCACAGGCGAGCGTAACTGAAAGCGGCGTTATAGAGCGGGGCAGCAAAGTTAGGCGCAGAACAACCATCGATGCCCAATTCCACTTTTTCTGCCGGCATATCGCACATTTCGGCGAAGGCTTGCAATATCGATTCCTGCACCCGGTGATGCAGGTCGAGGTAGGTCTGGGTGGGGGCATTGCGTAATTTGGCGTGGGCCAACATGCCAGTGTGTTTGCCCGAACAATTGTGACGGTAAGGGGTGGGCAGTTCACCGCGTACTTTCATCGCATCGGCGGTAGCTTCATGATAGGGATAGTGCATTCCGCATTGCAGGTCATCGACGTTGATGCCGATCTTGGCCTGCATGGCCTGGATGGTGGCGACATGCTCGTCGGTACCGGAATGCGAGGCGCACATGATGGCGATTTCGCGCGCTGCCAGGCCGAAGGTTTCATGCCCCTTACGCTCGATGAAGGGCAGAGCCTGGAAAGGTTTGGCTGTTGAGCGTAAAAAAGTGACCGCTTGCGGGTCACCCAGCTGGGCAAGCAAGCGGCCATGTGAATCAACGATAGCGGCGGCGCCAAAATGGATTGATTCTACGATTTGGCCGCGTGTCACTTCAAAAACAGGCTGGTAGGGCATGCTCACAATTATTCCTCTTCAGAATCAATATTGCTGGCAGGATGATAACGGCGCAGGTAATACTGCCGCAAACCGTAGCGTAAGCGCTGGGTGTATTGTTTAAGTCGGTCGGCGGGAGCGTTCAGCCTGGCAACCAGACCGGGGATGATGGCTTCAATTTCGTTCATCCCTTCGGGGGTCTTGCCAATAGCTTCAACTTTTTGATGGATTTCTTTTATCAAGACCAATTGGCTCTCGATATCTTTCAGGCCGATCAAGCCGCCCCGGCTGCTTACGATCAGGGAATTGCGATATTCTGAACCAATGAGTTTTTCCAGCGAGTCAATCCACTCTACCAGGTTGGCGCTGGCAACAAACGGAGGCTGGCCTTTGAGCGCCAGATCGCCGATAAAGACAACCCCTGACTCGGGAACGATCACCCATACTGCGCCAGAGGCCGGGCCGGGGTGGTGTTCGATGATAACCGGCATGCTGCCCCACTGAATCTCCATCCGCTCGGTGAAAGTAATTTCGGGCGGCGACCAGCGAATGGTTCCCAGGCCAATAACAGCCTCCCAGTCTGCACCGGTTTCTTCGGGCTGCGATTTGAAGGTATTGGGACGGTTACGAAACGCCTGGGCTGTTTTTTCATGGGCGATCACGGTGCAATCCATGGCGCGCACGCCCAAAGTGCGGTCTGGATGTGAGTCTAGATTAACCAGAAAACGCTCCACCCCGCTGTTCAGGCCGAGCAAGGCGGCCCGCCATGAGCGTCCATCTTCGGGAGAGGGTGGCGCATCGATCTGAATCAGGCCGTGTCCGAGGCTGATGGCTCCGAGCACTACGCCTGGGTATTGATCTTCGATATAGACTTGATCTGCAATAACTTGCATGAAAAAATACTCCTAATTTGAGTTACGTGCTTGTTGGTAAAGTAAAGATAAACCTGGAACCTTGTTTCGGGGCCGATTCGATCCAAATCCTTCCGCCGTGCCCTTGTACGGCCAGCCTGCAAAAGGCCAAGCCAACTCCCAGCCCGCCTGGGCCGTCCTGTTTTTTAAGCCGGGTAAACTTGTCAAAAACGCGCTCACGATCTGTTTCGGGGATGCCCGGGCCGCTATCTTGCACGGAAATTTGAAGCCATCCCTTATGGAGCTGGGCAACAATTTGGATTTCGCTTTCGAGCGGCGAGTATTTGACCGCATTTTCTGCCAGGTTGATCAAAACGCGGCGGATCATATCCACATCGATCAGGACAACAGGCAGATCGTCAGCTGCCTCGACCAGGAAACGCTGGTTGCGCCCTTCAGCGGCATGGCTGACTGCTTCCACCGCCTCTGCGATAAGTTCAGCCGGTTTGGCGGGTTGCTTTTCGCCCACCGGTTGGTTTTGTTCAAGACGATTAAGATCGAGCAGGGAAGCAATCAAGCGTTGGATACGGTCAATCGAATGGCGTGCAATACGCAAGATCGCCTCACCGTTTTCACGTTCCTCGTTGGAGATCAGCCCATCCAACATATCAATGCTTGAAAGAATATTCGCCAGCGGGGAACGCAGATCATGATAAATCATCGCCGCCAGGTCTTCGCGCAAAACATCCAGATCTTTGCGGGCGGTGATGTCGCGGAAAATCCACTGGATCGATTCAACATCGTCGAATAAGACTTTGCGCGCGTAAACTTCCACAGGAAATTGTTCACCCAGTTTGTTATAAAGGATTGATTCGTAAATCACCGCCGACGAACCAACATGCTCAAACCGGCGCCCCACTTTTTCAAAATTGACATCGTGCATTTGTTCGATCAGGAACTGGTTCAACTCATCGGGCCTGTAACCGGCGAGCGTTGCTGCCTGCGTGTTAGCCTCCTGAACGTAGCCGCCCAGATCGCTAATCACAATTGGGTCGATGCTGTCCTCGAACAAGTCGCGGTAGCGGCGGCGGGCCGAGTCAAGCCGCTCATAGAGCTGCGCATTTTGCAGGATCGTTCCGCCCAGACTGCCCAGGCCTGTCAGCACCAGCAGGGCATCGCCATCGAAGCTCTTGCTGATCGGGTTGAAAACTTCCAGCACGCCAATCACCTTGCCCTGCGCATGGATGGGCGCACAAGCCATGACACGCGCTCGACCTTCCAGTTGTTCAGCCTCGGCCAGTAAAGTTTCGCTCGTGATGGCAGGAATGACCAGGCCGCGTCCATCGCCCGTCACTTTACCTGCAATCCCGCCTCTTGCCGGGATCGTTTTCCCCTTGATGTACTGCGCTCCATCACCAATCGCTGCGCGAAAAATTATTTCGCCAGATGCTTCATTAATCATTCCCAGGGCCACTGTTTCAACCTGCAAAGCCTGGCGGGTTTGCACCAGGATACGCTCGAAAGTTTCTTCGATGCGCAGGGAAGCGTTCATACTGACCGCGCCCTCGGCCAGGGCAGTCATCACCCGCGCCTGGCGCTGGCTTTCAGAAAAAAAGCGCGCATTCATAACTGTAATGCCAGCCTGGTCGGCAATCGCCTGCATCAAGGCCATATTTTCAGCATTATAGGTACCCGGTACAGGGTGCACCAACGTCAGCACACCGACCAATTTTTCGCGCGCCAGGAGTGGTACACAAATTGCCGATTTCGCACCAGAGCGTTCCAGAGCGTCATCTTCGCGGCGCAGCCAGCGCTCATCTTTACTGGTATCTGGCACCAGGGCCGCCTCGCGGCTGCGTACCACCCAGCCAGCCAGCCCACGCTCAACCGTTTCCCGAAGCTGGACGGTAGTGTTCTCGCGTACCTGATTTCCATACACAATCGCCGAATCGACCGCCCGACCATTATCGTCCATAACCACCACGCTGCCTCGCTCGCCGCCAACATTATTAATGGCAGCAAACAAGACGCGCTGGAGCACGGTCTTTAAATCAAGCGCGGTGGCAAACTCGCGGCTGACTTTATATAACAGTTCAAGTGTGGCTCGCTGGTCTATGGACATACAGCCTCAATAAAAGAGCTCGGCTATTTTCAAACGCCGGGGAAATCGTTTCACGGCTAAAATGGCTTGTTTTATCTCTTTTAGCCTGTATTTTCGTCAAGTTTCGGTACGAGTATAGCACAATTGGCTTTTTTCCTCACCTTTCAAGGACGGAGTGGGTTAAAATATTTCAGTTGTTTTTGCGCCTGCTAACCAGGAGTTGAGATGCCGCTAGACCTTAAACGCATTCGCGGGTTATGTTTTGATGTGGATGGAACCCTTAGCGATACCGACGATTTATTCGTCATGAAGTTTGAACCGTTTTTCCGACCTTTTCGCGCCCTGCTGCCAGCACGCGACTCACATCATGCTGCCCGCCGTTTCGTAATGTGGGCCGAGGCCCCCGGCAACACCCTGATCAGCATCCCAGACCGCCTGGGGTTGGATGATGAATTACTGGCAATTGTAGAGTGGCTCAATAAGCGCCGCAACCGGCCGATGAAACATTACCTGCTGGTCGAAGGCGTGCGGGAAATGCTGGCCGCCTTGCAGCCACATTTCCCCATGACCGTCGTCAGCGCCCGCGATGACCACTCGACACGCGCTTTCCTCGACCGGTTTGACCTGACCTCTTTCTTTCAGGAAATTGTCACAGCGACCACGGCCGAACACACCAAGCCCTTCCCCCATCCGATTTATCATGCTGCCAAAAAAATGGGCGTCAAACCCGAAGAGTGCCTGATGATTGGCGATACACCGGTTGATATCCGCGCCGGCAAAGCCGCCAGGGCACAAACTGTCGGTGTGTTGTGCGGATTCGGCGAAGAAGACGAACTACGCAAACTCGGCGCCGACATCATCCTGCCAACCACTGCTGATTTAACGAACATCCTTATCCCGCAATGACCGAACTCGAGATCCGCGACCTGGGGCTGGTTGACTACCAATCAGCCTGGGATATGCAAAATGCGCTGGCGGCAGAAGTTGCGCGCGAACAACAACCCGCAACCCTGCTCTTGCTCGAACATCCGCACACTTTCACCTTTGGCCGCCGCGGACAACCCGTCCACCTGCTCTGGGACGAAGCTGAACTGACCCGGCGTTGCGTTGGTGTCCACTGGGTCGATCGCGGCGGAGATGTGACCTATCATGGTCCCGGCCAGTTGGTCGGCTACCCGATCTTGAAACTGGCCGATAACGATCACGTCGGCTATGTGCGCCGCATCGAACAGAGTATTATCCTGGCCCTGGCGCGCATGGGGCTGGTGGCGGGACAAATCCCCGGCCTGAGTGGAGTCTGGATCCAGGCTGAAATTGCCAGCCGCTGTGTGCGCTGCCAGCCGCACCAGCGTGGCAAACCGGCCAAAATAGCGGCCATCGGTGTCAAGGTCGATGCGAACAACGTCACACGTCATGGCTTCGCATTAAACGTTAATCCACAAATGGAATATTTCGACGGTATCGTCCCCTGCGGGATCGCCGATCACCCCACCGTCAGCATGGCTGAATTGCTCGCTGAAACACCGGAGATGCGGGTTGTCAAAAGCCTGGTTGCCCGCACTTTTGTCGAAAGTTTCGCCTTTAACTCAAAAGAATCATTTGACTTTTTTTCATAAAATCATTACACTACAAACAGTTCTTATTCATCTGGAGGAGATATGGCTCAGTTTCAACTTGTCATGCATTCAGGGCCCACGCCGGGCAAAACTTTCCCGTTGGAAGGCGATGTCTTAACCATTGGTCGTGAAGCGAGTAATGCAGTTGCTATCAATGACGCCGAAGTTTCGCGCAAACATACCCAACTGGTTTTCCAGGGCGGCAAATATATCATCACCGACCTGGGCTCGACCAACGGCACTTTTGTCAATGGGCAGCGCCTGACCGGCCAACATGTACTCCAGCCCGGCGAAATTATCTCGCTCGGCGAACAAATCAGCCTGCTCTACGAGGTTGTCGCCAAGGTCGACCCGAATGCGACCATGATTTCATCTGCTGCTCGTGTGGTTGTGCCGCCCGCCCCCGCACCTATCCCTGCCGCAGCCCCACCCCAGCCCCAACCCCAGCAGTATGCCGGTCAAATTCCGGCCAGCCCCGAGCCAGAACAGGCATACATTCCTCCGCCGCCGGCCAAGAAGGCGGGGTCAGCTTTGCCGCTGATCATTGTTGGCGTTATCTTGCTGTGTCTCATTTGTACATGCAGCGGATTTTTCTGGTATGTGGACAGCAACGTGCTTTGGTGTGATTTCTTCCCCTTCCTGTTTGGCGGCGCCTGCGGATAATATCCTGCGGATAGAATCAACCAAAAATCTTACGACAAAATAGCGCGCAAAATACAGATCCCCGTTTACCCTTGTTTATCCCCAAAACCACACTGCGGATAAGCTGGAGAAACGGGGATTTGACAATTCGCTACCTGGAGAAAAACCCATGCCCCTTGACCTTACTGCCATTCGCAGACACTTCCCGGCCCTGGACAGCCCGGCCATTTTCTTCGACAACCCCGGCGGGACACAAATCGCCCGCAGTTCGCTCGACCGCATCACCAATTACCTGCTGCACTGCAACGCCAACCACGAGGGCGCGTTTGCCACCAGCATCGCTTCCGACGCCATTCTGGAAGAAGCCCACCAGGCCATGGCCGATTTCTACAACGCCGCCAGTGCCGAAGAAATCATCTTCGGCAACAACATGACTACCCTGACCCTGCATCTCAGCCGCTCCATCTCGCGGAGTTGGAACGCGGGCGACGAAATCGCCGTGACTCGCCTCGATCACGATGCCAATGTCACCCCCTGGGTGCTGGCCGCGCAGGATAAGGGTGTCCATGTTAATTGGGTGGATTTTGATGTGGAAGACGGAACGCTGAAATTGGACAGTTTGCAGAAAGCCCTTGAACGCAAACCGCGCTTATTGGCGGTCGGCTACGCATCCAACTCGCTTGGAACCATCAACCCGCTCAAGCAAATCATCGAAATGGCGCACGACGCCGGGACGCTGGTCTATGTCGATGCCGTCCAATATGCCGCGCATGGCCCTATTGATGTCCAAAAGCTGGATTGTGACTTCCTGGTCTCATCCAGCTATAAATTTTTCGGCCCGCACGCCGGTATTTTATTCGGCAAGCGCGAGCACCTGGAGCCGCTGTTCGCCTACAAAGTCCGCCCGGCAACCAACTCCCTGCCAGGCCGCTTTGAAACCGGCACTCAAAACCATGAAGGTCTGGCCGGAGTGCTCGGCGCCATCGAATACTTTGAGTGGGTAGGGCGCACTTTTGGCGCGGAGCATGAAGAAGGACTGACCGAAGAAGGATACCGTGGCCGGGCCTTTGAGCTCAAAAAGGGACTGACCGCCATCCAGGCTTACGAGTTCGAACTCAGCCGCAGCCTGCTTGCCGCGCTCCAATCGGTTCCCGGCCTGAGAATTTACGGCCCGCAGAACGTCCACCACCTCGAAAACCGGGTCGCCACCTTCTCCTTCCGCTTGCGCAACCTGCACCCACGCCAAGTGGCGGAGAAATTGGCCGAGGCCGGGATCTACGTCTGGGACGGCAACTACTACGCCCTGAACGTCAGCGAACGCCTGGGCGTTGAAGAAAGCGGCGGCATGGTACGGGTCGGGGCTGTCCATTACAACACCCTCGCAGAAGTCGAACAACTGCGCGAAGCCTTGTTATCGATATGATGAGTCAAGAGAAAATTATCGCCCAAACCGAAGCCTACGTCCGCGAAACGCTCATCAATGGCGGCGCCGGGCATGACTGGTGGCACGTTTACCGCGTCTGGAAGAATGCCCTGCACATTGCCCGAACCGAACCTGTGGATTTGTTCGTCGTCGAACTGGCTGCCCTGCTGCACGACATCGCCGATCACAAATTTCACGGCGGCGATGAAACCATCGGCCCGAAAACCGCCCGCGTCTGGCTCGAAAAGCTAAACGTTGAAGAATCCGTCATCGCGCATGTGACCAAAATCATCGCCAGTCTTTCGTTCAAAGGCGCAAAAGTCGCCACGCCAATGCGCACCATTGAAGGCATGGTTGTGCAGGATGCTGACCGATTGGACGCCATCGGCGCAATTGGCATTGCCCGCGCCTTCGCTTACGGTGGCTCAAAAGGACGGTTGCTGCACGACCCGAACGTGCCGGTCGAACTTCACGAATCTTTTGAAACCTACAAAAACAGCCCCGCGCCAACGATCAATCATTTTTATGAAAAACTTCTGCTGCTCAAAGACCTGATGAACACCGAAACGGCAAAAAAAATCGCGATCCAGCGCCACATGTACATGGAAAATTTCCTAAAGCAATTCTACGCCGAATGGGAAGGCCAGGATTGCCAACCTTGACATTCACCCGAATCTGGCGATAATTACACTCAACAGGCGAGCTTTTCCAATGGCACCGACCGAGGAAAGTAGGTTGGCAAGAGTTGACAGAGAAGCGCAGGCAGGTTGAGTAAAGTTGAAACCCGGCTGAAATCTGCGCCCAATAAAACCCAATCGAAGTTCCCTCGCGAGCCGCTCCGGTGAACACAGGTGTAAGGACACAATTGTGTCCCAATACCAACAAGTAGTCTGAGCCGTTTTCCCTACGTTACAGGGGAGGTCGATCCTCGAAGTTCGAACGTCGACTGATTGAGTGGACGCCCTTTGTTGGGTGTCAATTTGGGTGGTACCGCGAGACATTCCCCTCTCGTCCCAATCTGGGCGGGAGGTTTTTTATTGGTAATTGGTAAATGGTAATTTGGGATTTCTTTATCAGGGAAAGCCAATTACCAATCTCCAATTACGAATTACCAATTTTGGAGGTTGTTATGCTCGAGAAACTTGCACAAATCGAAAAGGAAGCCCTCGAAACGCTGGCCGCGGTCGAGGACGAGGCCGCGCTGGAGAGCTGGCGCATCGCCAATATCGGCCGCTCTTCACCGGTGATGACCGTTTTTAGCCAGATGGGTGGCCTGTCGAAAGATGAACGTCCGCTGGTCGGCCAGCGCGCCAACCAGGTCAAAGTGGCTATTGAATCCGCTTTTGCCGAAAAAGAGGCTGCCATTAAAGAAGCCGCTTTGCAAAAATCGCTTTCCAGCGAAAAACTGGATGTGACCCTGCCCGGACGCGGCTTCCAGCACGGACGCCTGCACCCGGCCAGCCAGAACCTGCGGCGGGTACTTGCCATCCTGGCCGAGATGGGATTCCAGGTCTATACCTCGCGCGATGTCGAAAGCGACGAGTACAACTTCCAACTGCTCAACATCCCGCCCTATCATCCGGCCCGTGAAATGCAGGACACTTTCTACATCGACACCGGCGCAACCGACGATGCCGAAAAACAGGTACTGCGGACGCACACCTCCCCCGGCCAGATTCGGGCGATGAAGCAGTTCTCCGCCGAAAACCCGCAAAACCCGCCTTCGATCCGCATCGCGCTACCCGGGATGTGCTACCGTTTCGAGCAGATCACCGCCCGCTCGGAAGTGCAGTTCAACCAGGTTGAGGGACTGGTGGTGGGCGAAAACATCACCTTCGCCGACCTGAAAGGGACGCTGGCTGAATTTGCCCGGCGCATGTTTGGGCGTGAGGCCAAGACCCGTTTCCGCGCCTCGTACTTCCCCTTCACCGAACCGAGCGCCGAAATGGATGTGGAATGCTTCGTCTGCGGCGGCAAGGGCTGCCAGGTCTGCAAGAAATCAGGCTGGCTCGAAATTCTGGGCTGCGGCATGGTACATCCGATCGTTTTGCAGAATGGCGGTTACGACCCGAAACGTTATACCGGGTTTGCCTTCGGCATGGGCCCGGAACGCCAGCTAATGCTGCGCCACAAGATCAACGACATCCGCTACTTCTGGGGCAACGATATTCGTTTCCTGGAGCAGTTCTAAAAAGCAGCCACAGAGCCGTTGAGACACAGAGATTTTTGCGTTCTTTTCTGTGCCCCTGTGCCTCTGTGGCAAACAAGCAGGAGAAAACTTTATGAGACTACCAATTTCATGGATTAATGAATTTGTTGACCTGAGCGGACTGGAAGTCATCGAAATCGCCCGTTTGCTGACCCTGGCCGGGTTGGAAATCGATGATATCCGCTTCGCCGGTTTATCCCTGCCGACAAGCGATGACCACGGCTTCAAGGTCAACGGCATCGCCTGGGACAAGGAAAAAATCGTCGTGGCTGAGATCCGCGAGGTGGGCTCACACCCCAACGCCGACCGTCTGACCCTGTGCGAGCTTTTCGATGGCGAAATCGTCCATACCGTGCTGACCGGCGCGCCTAACCTGTACCCGTTCAAGGGTCTGGGCAAGCTTGAAAAACCGATCAAGGTCGCCTACGCCAAGGAAGGCGCCTCCATTTACGACGGTCACGCCGAAGGACTGACGCTGACCACCCTCAAACGCGCCAAAATCCGCGGCGTCGAATCCTACTCGATGGTCTGTTCTGAGAAGGAACTGGGGATCAGCGAAGAACACGAGGGCGTGATCTTCCTGGATGATGACGCCCTCGCCGGGACCCCGCTCGTCGATTACATGGGCGATGCGGTGCTGGAGATCAGCATCCTGCCCAACAACGCTCGCAACACCTCCGTACTGGGGATCGCCCGCGAACTGGCAGCATTGACCGGTAGGGAACTGAAGAAACCGACCGTGGACGAAGGACAAAAGACCGAGGCCTCGGTCGGTGGTCTTTCGTCTTTGGTCAAAATCGAGATCGCCAACCCCGAACTCAATCCGCGCTTCACGCTCGGCTTGATCCGCAATGTTGAGATCAAACCCAGCCCGTACTGGGTGCAGAAACGCCTGCGCCTGTGCGGCATGCGCCCGATCAGCAACATCGTCGATGCGACCAACTACACCATGCTCGAGCTTGGCGAACCGTTGCACGCCTTCGATTACGATGTGCTCGCGACGCGCGCTGGCGGCAAGCCGGTAGTTATCTCCACCCGTACTGCCAAACCTGGCGAAAAACTGATCACATTGGATGGTGTGGAACGCAAGTTAACCGAAAACAATGTTCTGGTTTGCGATGAAAAAGGTGCCATCTCGCTGGCAGGTGTGATGGGCGGCATGGAAAGTGAAGTGTATGATGCCTCGAAAGAGCTTTTGGATGCGACTGGTCCAGAATTGAAAGAAGGCAAAAGTAAAGCTAGCGTCCGCTCACAAAGCACAGTCAACATCCTGCTCGAGGCCGCGGCCTGGAATTTCATCAATATCCGCAAGACCGCCAACCAGCACAACTTGCCCTCCGAAGCCTCCTACCGCTTCTCGCGCGGTGTCCATCCCGGCCTGGCGCTGGATGGACTCAAACGCTGTTTATACTGGATGGCGCAATGGAGCGGCGGACAGGTGGCCCCCGGGATTGTGGATGAGTACCCGCTCCCGCCCCACGACCCGACGATTGAGATCCGCGAAAGCGACATTCGCCGCGCCCTGGGCATCGAAATCCCGCTTACTGAAGTCAAAACCCTGCTCGAACGGCTGGAATTCACCTGCAAATTCGCATCTGATGATTGTTTGCTGGTGATTGCCCCGCCCATCCGCATGGATATTGGCGAGGGCGTGGTCGGTCTGGCCGACATCATGGAAGAGATCGCCCGCCTGTACGGTTTCGACCGCATCCCCGAAACACGCATGGCCGACCCGCTCCCGCCCCAGCGCGGCAACCCGGCCCTCGAGGCGGAAGAGCACATTCGCGATACGATGGTCGCCCTCGGTTTGCAGGAAATCATCTCCCATCGCATGACCGCGCCTGAGATCGAAAGCCGCCTGCTGCCGCCCGGAAGCGAGTCGAGTATCGAATACGTCAAACTTGCCAACGCCATCGCTCCCGAAAAGCGCGTCTTGCGCCGCTCTCTGCTCAGCTCAGTGCTGAATGTTGTCGAGCGCAATGCCCGTCTGCGCGAAAGCCTGGCCATGTTCGAACTCGGATCGGTATATATTCCTACTGGTGCCAACCTTCCGCTCGAACCGCGCCGGCTGGCCTTCGCCATCACCGGCCGCCGCTACGAAAGCGCCTGGGATACAAAACTTGGCGTCAAGCTGGATTTCTACGACTTAAAAGGTGTGATCGAAGCCCTGATGGACTCGCTGCACCTGGATGTGAGCTACGTCCCGGCAGAGCACCCCTCCTTCCACCCCGGGAAATGCGCCGCCGTTATCTTGGGCGCTTCTGCTCTCGGTGTTTTCGGCGAACTGCACCCGCAGGTTCAGGAAAACTTCGACTTTGTCTCCCCCGTCCTGGCCGCCGATTTCGATCTGGACGCAATGCTGGCCGCCATCCCGGCTGGCTACCCGCTCCGCCCGGTCAGCGAGTTCCCGCCCGTGTTGGAAGATATCGCCGTCATCGTCGACGAAGCCCTGCCCGCCGACCGGGTCGAAGCGCTCATCAAACAAACCGGCGGCAAGATACTCGAAAGCGTCCATCTCTTCGACGTCTTCCGCAGCGAACAGGTTGGCGAAGGCAAGAAAAGCCTGGCCTACGCCCTGACCTATCGCTCCTCCGAAGGGACTCTGACCGACAAGGATGCCACTGGCATCCGCACCCGCATCATCAAACGCCTCGAAAACGAATTGGGCGCAAAGCTGAGAAGCTAAGCCTACGGGCGACAAAAAACTGCCAGGCAATTTGCTGGCAGTTTTTGATTCGGGAATTGAATTAGCCGTTCAGTTCTTGTACTGGAACTTTCCGATTTTGTAGGGTGAAAACGGCGAATTTCAGCCGTTTTCACCCTACATCTTTATGAAGTTCCAGCACTTGCAGCATCTTCTGATGCAAAACCGGGTTGGCGGCCAATACCGAGAGCGGATGCTTGAGAAAATTCACTTTGCCGCCGACATCTGTAACTTTTGCGCCGGCTTCCATCGCCACCAGAGCGCCGGCGCACAGGTCCCAGGCCTTGAGCGAGAGCTCCCAGTAGCCATCGAAACGCCCCGCGCCGATGTAACATAAATCCAGGGCAGCCGAACCGAGGCGTCGCACACCCTGCGAATTGAGCGCAAACTTTGTGTAGTTATCCAGGTTGTTGTTGGGTGTTGTGCGCACATCGTAGGGGAAACCGGTCACAAGCAGGCTGTGTCCCAGGTCTGGAACTTGTTTTGCTTTGAGGGGGCGGCCATTCAGCCGCGCACCGCAGCCCTTTTCGGCCAGGAACATCTCATCGCGAACCGGATCATAGACCGCGCCCAGGGTCAACTCGCCGCGATAGGCATAAGCAATGGCAACAGAGAAAAACGGCACACCGTGGGCGTAATTGACCGTTCCATCGAGCGGGTCGATGATCCACAGGTGATCGTCGCTGCCCTCGATATTGCCGGTTTCTTCGGCCATAACGCTGTTGCCAGGAAAATTCCGGGCGATCTCACCCAGCAGGTATTCTTCTGAGCGATGATCGAACTCTGTTACCAGGTCGATCTCCCCTTTGTAGTCAACCTGCATATCCTGTTGTTCGTACCCTTGAGACAAAATAGAACCGGCCTGGCGCGCCATGCGCTCCAGGTCGGCTAATACGGGCGTATTGGACATTTTACTTTTTGGAACCCTTCATTTCTTCGAGAATTCGGTAAATTTCCTGTAGCTCGGCCCTGATATTCTCACGGTCAGCAACGGACGTTTCAAACATGGTTTTGAAGGCCGGGCGTTGCTCTTCGGGCAGGGTCGGGATCAGGCGCTCAATGCGCTGGATCTGGGTATGTTTGTGGCGCAGTTTTTGTTCGAGCCGCTCTCGATAACCCTGGTAAAAGGCTAGGCTGTTGAGCGGTTCGGGCGAAGTCGGGGGGCCCTGGGTCATGATCTCGGCCACCGTCAACAGGAATTCTTCCGTGTCGATCGGTTTTTCAATAAAACGGGCCGCGCCCAGGCTCATCGCAAAACCACGATCTTCAGGCGTGACATAGGTTGCAGAAAGAAAAACGACCGGGATGCCGCGCGTCTTGGGGTCTTCGCGTAGTTTCTGAACAAAGGCGAAACCATCCAGTTTGGGCATCAGGATGTCGGTGATGATCATGGCCGGGTTTCCAGTCTGGGCTTTCTCGAGCCCTTCGAGGCCGTTGCGCGCGCTAATCACCTGGTAGCCCTTGAAGCGCAGGGTTACTTCCAACAATTCAAGAACGTTGGGAACATCTTCTACAACAAGTATTGGACCTTGAGTCATGGGTTTATTTTACACCGAATTTACGCAGGAATGAGAAAACAGCAGTCACGCTAAACGCTTACAACAATGAAAACTTGTTCAAAATTCTTAAAAGTTAAAATACTATTGTTCCGACGATTTCCAAGCTTCGTAATTGGCCTCGATCTGGGCAATATGGCCGGGAATGTGCCCGACATAGATATTCAACCATTTTTCGAAAGAATATGGCTCATCATATTCAGGATGTATTACCGTGTGAAAAAATACTTCATCAGGCAGAGTCTTAAGCCATTTATAGGTTGTCAGCCGGGCATACTTCGTAAACTGCAAAGCATCGTCCACATCCTGGTCGTGGTAATTAAGCGCTGCGGCCCATTTATCCTGATCATAAGCCATCACAACGCGTGCCGGCTCTGCTGCAAGCAAGCGTGCGCGCAAAGCGCTGTTGGTCTCGCTATCCGCCAGGTGGACTATTACCTCGTGGATGCTCCACTCACCGGGAGCGGGTCTGAACTTCCAGGCTTCACGCGGAATTGCCTTCAGCGTTTCCATCAACATCTCAAACCCTTTGCCATACAACTCAATTTTTTCATTGCGCTCTTCGCTGTTCATATTGATCCTTTCTGCACAGGCACGAAACAATACATACGATTAAAAGTTTATTCAACTTCTATGGCCATGGCTACGGCCTCGCCGCCGCCCAGGCACAGGGATGCCAAGCCGCGCTTCAAGCCGCGATCTTTAAGGGCATGGAGTAGCGTCACCAGCACGCGCGCGCCGCGGGCCCCGAGAGGGTGGCCGAGCGAAATGCCGCCGCCGTGAACGTTGACCTTGGCCCAATCCCAACCCTGGTCGGCCAGTTCGTAGCCATTGGCCAGCACCTGGGCCGCAAAAGCCTCGTTGAGTTCGATCAGATCCAGATCGGCGAAGGTCCAGCCGGCTTTGGCGAGCACTTTCGGTATGGCTTTGGCCGGCGCAGCGAACAGCCATTTGGAGTCGAGCGCCGCCTGGCCGTAGGCAACAATGCGCGCCAGCGGAGCCAGCCCGCGCGATTCGGCGTAGGCGCGGCTGGCAACCACCAGCGCCGCTGCGCCGTCATTGAGCGCGGAGGCGTTACCAGCCGTGACACGCCCGTCCGGACGGAAGGCGGGCTTGAGTTTGGAGAGCGATTCGAGGGTCGCATCCCGGCGCGGGCCTTCGTCGGTACCGAAGATCGTGATCTCCCCTTTGCGGCCTTTCAATTCGACCGGTGCGATCTCAGCCTTGAATTTGCCCGCATCCTGGGCGGCAACGGCTTTTCTGTGACTTTCAAACGCAAATTGATCCATCGCCTCGCGGCTGACCTCGTACTCGTCGGCGATAAAATCTGCCGAGTTGCCCATGCCCCAGTCTTCGAAGGGATCCCACAGGCCGTCATGAAGCAGGGCATCGGTCAATTGGGTATGGCCAAAGCGCAGGTCCCCGCTACGACCGTTGACCAGGTAGGGCGCGCGCGACATGGATTCAAAACCGCCTGCAACGAACAACTGCCCATCCCCGGCGCGGATGGCCTGGGCAGCAAACATGGCGGCCTTCAAGCCAGAGCCGCAGACCTTGTTGAGCGTGGTCGCGCCGACACTGGCAGGCAACCCGGCAAAAATGGCCGCCTGGCGGGCGGGGGCCTGCCCCTCACCAGCCAGGACAACATTGCCGAGCAAAATTTCATCGATCTCTTGGGGATTTTCCAACCCAGCGCGCTCGACCGCCGCTTTGACGGCGATCGCTCCCAGCCTGGAAGCCGGGATGGCGCTCAAAGCGCCCTGGAAACGCCCGATCGGGGTACGCACAGCGGAAAGAATGACCGCTTCGGTATCTTTGGACATGGCTCCTCCTGTGAACTTTTCCTTTGGCATCGATATTATAACCCGCAACAGATTGTGATAAGATTCACGCCATGAAATCGATCCTGCTCCTGCACGGCCCAAACCTGAACCTGCTCGGCACACGTGAACCGGATATCTACGGCGCGCTGACATTGGCCGAGATCGACGCCCGCATCCAGGCCGCGGGCGCTCAAGTCGAAATTGAAGTGCGCTGTCTGCAAAGCAATCACGAAGGGGCGCTGATCGATGCTCTGCACGAGGCGCGCAACTGGGCCAGCGGCGTGATTTTCAACCCCGGCGGCTATACCCACACTTCGGTGGCGCTACGCGATGCGATTGCGGCCATCGACATCCCGGTGGTTGAAGTCCATCTCTCGAATGTTTATGCGCGGGAGGAGTTTCGCCATAAATCATTAATCTCGCCGGTCTGCAAAGGCAAGATCAGCGGGTTTGGCTGGCATTCTTACTGGCTGGGGCTGATGGCGCTCAAAGAGATTCTGGGCGATTAAGATCCTGCAAAATCTTCTCGAATTCGGCGCGGGTGCGGTCTATGGAGGCCAATCCCTGCTGATGGGTTTGCTCCAGTTCGGGAGCCAGGCCGCGCTCAAAGCACATTTGCACCGTTTCGGCAAGTTTTTCCACATCCAATTCTTCGACCGGGATCAAGACCGGCCAGCCCAGCGCTTTTGCCTGGGCTGTTACTTTTCCACCCCCGGCAATCGAATCCACGGCCACCACTGGTACGGCGTTTTTCAAGCCCAAGACCAGGCCGTGCAGACGGTTGGTGATGAGCACATCCACTTTGCGCAGCAGGCTCTCGAATTGGCGGGCCGATTGCAGGCCAACCTTGTTGCCATAAATGATCGTATCCAGCCAGATCGGCACAACCTGGGCCGTTTTCAGATATTCTTCGAAGATTTGGCGAACGTACAAGTGGCGTTGACGGCTGCCGTAAGCGGCTTGCCGTTCGACCAGCAGCACGCCCACCACCGGCAAAGCCTCCGCTTTGCGGCCAAAGGCAATATCCGCGCGGATCTCGTTGGGGTTGTCACGCGCCAGCAGGAAATCGAACCCGGCCAGGCCGGGCTCAGCAACCGTCAGATTGACGCCAATTTTCAGACAGTGCCCAAAGCGCTGCAGGAGTAAGGCCGGAATGCTCCTCTCGGGATACCACGGGCCGCAGACAAAAACAAAAATAGCATAGTCTGCCGGGTTGACCTGCTCCAGGCGGACTCCGTCGATGCCATCCTCGAAGTTGGATGCCACATCGAAGGGGATTCCGGCCTCGGACAGCCACTCGCAAACTTTCTCCTGGGCTTCAATATCGCCAAACGTCCCGCCGCCGCCAGGGATGCTGAAGTGCCCCGTCACCAGGGCGCGACGAACAGGGCGCGCAGCGGAGTCCGTCTCAGGGCCGGGCAGGCGTTTGAAACGGAATTGGAACCAGCGCGCAACAAACTCTTTGCGTAGGAACTGCTTCAGGGTTTCCCAGCCAAGCAGGCGCAGGTCGAGTCGCGCTTGCGAAAATGCCGAGGTGCGGTAAACAGCCTCAGCCCGCGCGGTGGCCCTTTTGGCGGCAGCATCCAGATCCATTTTCGTCTCAAGCGAAACCCGCTCAAGCAAACGCACACCGAGCGATGCAGCCACTTTTTGAGCTTTGATATCGGCCCTGGCGATGGCTTTTTCCATGGCCTGAGTTTGACCTTCTTCACGCTGCGTGGCAACCACACGAATGGTTTCAGTTTGTTTTTCCAAGAAAAATCCCTTTCTACAATTTATTTTACCTGCTCAACCCCTTTTCATCTACAATCGATTAAACTTGTATATTATCGGTGTTGAAAGGAAATAGCCATGCAAACACTTGCAGAAACAACAGTCCGCCGCTATTACCAGTATGCGCTGTGGCTCGGTATTTTGACCGTTGTTTACAACCTGCTCGAAGGATTGGTTTCGATCTACTTTGGCGTCAGCGATGAGACGATTGCGCTGTTTGGCTTCGGGGTGGATTCGTTCATCGAGGTCATTTCCGGGCTGGGGATCGTCGCTATGGTGCTGCGCATTCGCCAGAACCCGGATACTGCACGCTCCACTTTCGAGCGCACCGCCCTGCGCGTTACCGGGACGGCTTTTTACCTGCTGGCGCTCGGGCTGGGCGCGACAGCCATTTTCAACATCATTAGCGGGCACAAGCCCGAAACCACCCTGACCGGGATCGTGATCGCGCTGATCTCGATCCTGACGATGTGGGCACTGGTCTCGGCCAAACGCCACGTTGGGCGCAAGCTTAACTCCGCGCCGATTTTGGCAGACGCCAACTGCACCCTGGTCTGCATTTATATGTCGGTGGTTCTGCTCATCTCGAGCCTGATCTACGAACTGACCGGTTTTGGCTTTGTCGACAGCCTGGGCGCGCTGGGCCTGATCTATTTCTCTTATAAGGAAGGCCGCGAAGCCTTCGAAAAAGCCGCCGGGATGGAATGCGACTGTGACGAGTGTCACAAAGAATAACAAAACCCGGCCCAAGTGCGATAAAATAGCGCTATGGAATTTTCGCTGAATACATTTTCCCTGGTTTTGTTTGTCTCGGCGATTGTCTCGGCGATAGTTGCAATCCCGGCCTACCAGCGACGAAAAGTACCCGGCGCCACCATCATGTTTTGGATTGCGGTGGCGCTAACCTTTTGGTCGATCGCCTATGGCATCGAAAACCTGAATCCCAGCCTCGGCTGGCATAAGTTTTGGACGCTGGTTCAATTCCTTAGCATTCCGTTCATACCGGTATTCTGGTTGATTTTCGCCATCCAATATACCCAGCAAAACAAAGCGCCATCGCTGGTCAAGATGGCCCCGCTTTTCATCGTTCCGGCCTCTGCCGTTTTGATGGCCTGGACAAATGAACTACATCATTTGTTCTGGTCTGATATGCGGACCGTCATGTTGAGCGGCGTAAGCATGCTCAGTGTTGAGTTTGGTCCTTATTTCATTTTTTATGCGATTTATTCCTACACAGCTATTTTTGTAGGAATATTCTTTTTCTCGCGTCATGCCATTCAGGTCGAGCCTGCCTACCGCTCCCAGGCCATTATCATGCTGGCTGCGGTGGTAGTATTCATCACCGGCAATGGTTTGTACCTGTTGGGCCTGCTTCCCTTCCGCGGGTTGGATATCACCCCCTTCAGCTTCACCCTCTCCAGCATCATCCTGTCTTACGGTCTATTCCGCCACCACCTGCTGGATTTGATGCCTATTGCCAACGAAATGATCCTGCAAAACATTGGCGATGGCGTTCTGGTGCTTGATAGTCAAAAACGAATTATCTTTATCAACCCTGCTTTTGAGCAAATGGCCGGGTTGTTGCCCGAAACATCGATTGGCAGCCAGGTCGACGAAGTGCTCTTCAACTGGCCCGATATTTTCGGCAAGCCCGAAACAGCGCAGCAAATTGAAGCAAAAATTAGCCTTGGCGATAGCCAGCATTACCTGCAAGTCCAGATTTCTCCCATCTGGCACCGCGACATCCTGCAGGGCAGCATCTATGTTATTCACGACATCACCGAGCGCGCCAGTCATGAAGAAAAGATGCGCCTGTTCATTGAAAGTCGCGATAAAGTCAGTGAAGATTTTATCTTTTTGGCCCTGGATAAAACCAACAGTATCATTCTCGATGTCAACAGTTCATTCACCCTGGCAACCGGTTACATACTCGAAGAAGTGATTGGCAAAAGCATTCTCTCACTCAACCTGGTCAGTGTCGAAACTCGCGCATTGCTAAATCGCATTTTACTGACATCGCCCGGCATTTACGATATGCTCATCACCGTGCGGGCTAAAAATCGCAAGGAACAAGACTGGAATTTATCAATCACAAGTGTCAGTCTCAACGAAACATCCTTCAAAATATGGGTGGCGCAACCTGTAAAAAGCGATATTGCCACCCGACCCATCTCGTGATATATTTGGCCTGCCTTTAACATTCAGGAGTGAACGGATGACTACGGACCACTAAGAAAACGTGTAATTTTTCGGGGTACGACCCGCTGGAATTATTGACAGCCGGGGGCGTTTGCCCCCGGTTTTCGTTTTCTAAAGTACCGGAGCTTTATAGTAGATCGTAAAGTTCCGCGGCAAGAGGTTCTTATGCTTAGTGTTCATCACCTTAATAAATCTTACGGCATCCAAACCGTTTTACAAGACATCACCTTCAACATCAGCGCAGGCGAAAAGATCGGCCTGGTCGGGCCAAACGGCTGCGGCAAGACGACCCTGATGCGCATCCTGGCCGGGCTCGAAAGTGCGGATTCAGGGAAGGTTTCGCAGACTTTTCCCGGTTTACGGATCGGCTACCTGGCCCAGGGCTTTGACCTGCCCCTCGACGCGACGATCCGCACCACCCTCAACCTGTCCGCCGTGGACGAGGCCGCCCTCGAAACTGAGATCGCCTCCCTGGCCCAGGCGTTAACCGTTTCCGCCGCCGACCCGGCTCTGCAAACGCGTTACGACACAGCCCTGGCGCAACTTTCCAGCCTCGACATCCACCCCGAAAGCATCCTGGCCCCGCTCGGGCTGGCCGGTCTCGATCCGCAAACCCCGGTCGGGCAGTTAAGCGGCGGACAAAAAACGCGCCTGCTGCTGGCGCGCATCCTGCTGGCCGAGCCGCATTTGTTGCTGCTCGATGAACCCACCAACCACCTCGACATCGCCATGCTCGAATGGCTCGAAGGCTGGGTGCGGCGCTTCAAAGGCGCCGTGCTGATCGTCTCACACGACCGCGCTTTTCTCGATAACACCGTTGGCGCGATCTTCGAGATCGACCCCAACACTCACCAGCTCAAAGCCTACCCCGGCAGCTACAGCGATTACGCCGACCAGAAACAGGCCGAATTCGATCACCAGCAGCAGGCCTACATGGACCAGCAGCAGCAAATCGCGCAGCTGCGCGCCGCGGCGGGCCACATCCGCAGCCTGACCAAGATGAAAAAAGGCGGCAAAGCCGATGGCGGCGACAAGTTCGCCAAGGGATTCTTCGGCAACCGCGCCACCAAAAACGTGGCCGGGCGCGCCAAGCACATCGAAGCCCGCATCCAGCACATTCTCGAAGAGGAAAAGATCGACAAGCCACGCGGCGACTGGCAGGTCAAGCTGCAATTCGGCGCGGCCGGTCACCAGTCACGCGATGTAATGTCGATTGAAAACCTGTCAATCGGGTACGCGCCCGAAAACCCCATCTTGAGCGGTTTAAACCTGCATATTGGCCCCGGTCAAAAGATCGTCCTGACCGGTGAAAACGGCAGCGGCAAGACCACGCTGCTACGCACCATCGCCGGGAGGCTGCCGACGTTGGGCGGCGCGCTAAAACTGGGCGCCGCCGTCAAACTGGGTTACATGACCCAGGAACAGGAATCGCTTCCGCCCGAACAGACTCCGCTCGCGAGTTTGCAGGCGGTCGCGCCCTTCAACGAAACCGAGGCCAGGCATTTCCTGCACTTCCTCCTCTTCAGCGGGGACGATCCGCTGCGGCCCAACCACAGCCTGAGCTACGGCGAACGCGCCCGCCTGCAATTGGGCCTGCTGATCGCCCAGGGCTGCAACTTCTTGCTGCTCGACGAGCCGATCAACCACCTCGACATCGCCTCGCGCTCGCGTTTCGAGCAGGCCCTGCGCCAGTTCGAAGGCGCGGTGCTGGCCGTCGTGCATGACCGTTATTTCATCGAACGCTTTGCCGAAACCGTCTGGCTGGTGGAAGACGGGCAGGTGAAAACGCTGCTATCCTGAGAATCAAACGGGGATAAAAACTCAGCCGGATGTACGACGCCCCCGGCTGAGTTTTGGATTAATTATGGGATGGAATTCATCCATTCAAACATTATCCCATCATGGGGAAGCTCTTTTATTTTGTAAGATAGCTTTTCCTGCCAGTCAACAAGCATTGTTTCTGTTGAATATCCTGACACATACACAATCATTTGCTTAGAATCTGGTGACCAACGCGGATAAACACCGCGATTACTCGAGATACAGGTATCAAAAACCCAGTCCATTTGCCGGTCATAAATCATCAAACTTTCGACATTCCAAAAGGCAATGTAACGGCTATCTGGAGACCAGGAGAACATGCCACCAGGTTCATGTGGCAGGCTCTTATCCAATACGGTTTTCAACTGCCCGGAGCGATTAAACAGATAAAGTTGGTTATTATCTATCGTTCCAGCAGTGGCAAGGGTAAAGATTTCCCCATCAGGCGACAATCTTAGGGTAGTAGGTGACTCCTTTTTCCAAAGAATTTGTTTGGAGCTCAAATCATATAAAACATACCCCAGAAAATAACCGTTGCTATCTCTCTGCTCTGAATAATAAGCCACCCACTTCAAGTCGGGGCTATACACGACTGGATACCAGGGGAAGTTCTTTTTGTTCAATTCATACGGGTAAAGGCCGGGCAGTTCATCCGCGAGCGTTTGTTGTTCTTCGGTAAATGGATTAACCAATAGCAAGGTACCATATTGTTCTGTGTCGATAATCAAGCGCTCATTATCCAGCCAATGTAGCCAAACCAGGTCAGAGCGGTTAAAGGTCAGTTTGGTGACGAGGTTCGCCCGCGCATCGAACACCTGCACGGCATTCCCTATGTATTTAAGTCCTGGCTTACCCCGGTTTCGATCAAACAACACTTCCAGTTTTGCATACAACTTTCGATCCGGCGAGGCTTCTGAACTGATAAATCCTGACCTTTCCGAATAGAGGCTAGAAGGAAGTTGATATTCATTCCCAGTCTGAAGGTCAATTAGCGCACTCAAAGACTCGTAATACTCAACGCTTGGCCCCTCCCAGGTAACAAGGATGGTACCTGATGCGACCTCATTCAACACGACCTCCCGGTTCTGAACAGGCAGGCATTGCCGTGTAAACCGGATTTCAGGAGTAATCGTTGCTGTCAAAGTCGCTGATGGCAGCGGCGCGGGCGGCAAAACGGCGGTTGCGGTTGGGGCGGGAGTGTTTGTAGGAATAGGCATCTGCGCGGGAGCGGCACAGCCCGGAAGAAGCAGGGTCAGGGTTAGAAGGAGGGAAACGGCAAAAGACATTTTCATTTTGGTTGCTCCAAATCTGATTTCACGCTCACCTATCATACCCGAAGAAGGTTGGAATCAAAACAGGGCAATACGCTGCCCTGTTTTGCGTTTGTTCAGTCTGTGATCAGTTTTGCGCGCCGGAACTGTGACAGGGCATAGGCCAGCAGCCCAACGTCAAAAACCAGCAGGATGAAGATCAGCCCGGACATGATCTGCGGCAGGCTGAGCCCAAGCAGGAAGGTATCGAAGCTGCGGTCTGGGCAGGTGAGCAATCTCCGTCGAAAGCAGATTGCCACGCCGCCAAGAGCGCGGCTCGCAATGACATGTGTGTGTCATTTTGTCTGTTCCACAAATTGCGATAGTTTCTTGCGATAAGTCGCAAACGCTTCGCGGCCGGTTTCGGTCAGCTTGCACAAGGTCAGCGGATATTTGCCACGAAAAGTTTTTTCGATCTTGATGTAACCGGCTTCCTCGAGTTTGGTCAGGTGCGCCGAGAGATTGCCCTTGGTCAGGCAGGTTTCGCGCTGGAGAAAGACGAAGTCGGCGCTTTCGACAGCCGCCAGAATGGCGACGATGACCGCCCGTGACGGCTCGTGGAGCAGGCGGTCCACATCGGTCAGTGAGCGCAGATCGTTACTCATCCTGTGCCTCCTGTTGAAGCGGCGTAACAAGCAGGTACTTACGCAGGGCCAGTGCGCCAGATGTAATAAAAACCAGTCCAAGAATAAGCAAGTAAAAACCCATAATACCGATACCGATAAAACCGCGCGTGACTTCATCTCCCAGGATAAGCGGAGAAAGAATCCAGCCGAAAAGCAGGGCGAGAAGCCCAACAACGAGCATTCGGCCAATGCGGTAAAGGGCACTTCTTACGAACATGGCAATGCCAACCAACGTCGCCAGAATGGGTGTTATCCACGCAAGGAGGTGTTGCTCATCGTAGGTCAGCACGAGATAGAAAAAGAACATAAACGAGAATATGAATAGCAGTAAAAAAAGTAGGCTTTTCCAGAGTTGGGATGCCTCCTCGCGAAATTGCACATAACCGGAGCGTGGATAGACAACTTTCTGTTCACTCCGTTCGACACGTCTGAAGAGCATGACGAGGCCAACAGTGAAGAACAAAGCTATCAGCACCGGATTTCCTGCGCCGACTTCAGAAGAAAGTCCGACAAC
>JAKLPV010000155.1 GCA_022013685.1 Anaerolineae bacterium | reverse complement strand
TTCGCGCAGCCGCCGCAAGATTTCTCGTATGTCCATGTATTTCAGCCTTCTTTGCACTGGTTTCCTCCGGGCAGTTTTTTTGTGGCCCGCGAGGATAATTCGATTTTCCCACTGTGCAAAGTGGCGCACTTTGGCCGAATATGACTGGTGCACTTTGGCTGGAGGTTAGTGGTGCATTATAGGGCGAAGATTGACAGCTTTAATGGCGTGTGCTTTACCTGCGGACTTGGCGGAAAAAGTCACAGCCCAAGTAACGAGAAAAGTGTAGCATGAAGCCAGATCTATTTGCAAGACATTCCTGATTCTCCGAAACAACATTGTTGTGGGATGTTGACAGTAATCTATCAATTGACGCCTATCCCGGCGTAAAAAGGGACAGATTAATTAAAAAGGTGTCCCCCGTATGGAGAACGCCTTGTTTTGGGTTAAAACTCAGACTGAACTTTGTTGTTTTTGGCATTAATTCTGCGATTTTCTCAGGTTCCGGCTCGTTTGTGCGTTCCAAACAGGCGCTTGTTATGGGCGGGTTTCTGATGACGCTTTGTTGGGCATATTTTCTAATCAGTTGTATTTTATAGATTAAAATGCTTTTGATATCAGCACAGCCATAAAATATCCAAGATGCGTGAGTCCAAAAATAATAATTGATTCAATTATATACTTATAAAATGTTGGATGGGAGATTATTATATTTCCCCATCCAATTAGAAACCAGGAATAAAAAGATGGTTTTGGCGAGTCTTTTTTTGCGTATTCGACGGCTTTGTTTTTTAGAGACTGTCCAACAATCAAGACTAAGAAAAATGCTGTAATTACTATTGACCGGCCTATAGATCCATCGCCTTTTTTTGTTTCTGTTAATCTATTTGCAGATACGATGCCAGTCCCTGCGCCAAAGAATATTATGACAAGCAACCTTGCATAATTAAGCAGTGCCAGCAAGCCGGTGAGAATTTTATTCATTATTGGTTTGCCGTATGCGTCTTTTTTGTTAGCCATCGTTTGTTTGTATCAGAATATTGTATGCCCAACTCTGTTTATACAGTCATCTGTATAAAACCCTGATTGAGCATCTTATACAGCCAGATGACTGTATAAGACCTTATGGGTGGCCAGATGTTAAAATTGAATAAGCAACTTTATCTATTTTACTGCTTTTCGCTTGTCAATTTTTAAACTGAAACAGCCAAAATACAAGGCAGGCGAAAAAATGTTTTGTATCGAAACAAAAATAAGCCCGGTCTGTGCTGAAAAGCACGAGCCGGGCTTATTCTGAAGAAGTTGCGCTGTTTAGCGTCGTTCGCTAACGTGGATGTTGTAGTTGTCGGCCTTGAAGTATTCCATCGCAAAGCGGGCGGCATCTTCAGAGTCGTAGGGGGCGCAGCTGAAAACATCCAGATAGATGGCTTTGCTCGCATCGGCGAAGTGGGCCGAAATCAGGGAGGTTTCGATCAACTGGGTCATGCTGAAGCCCTGCACGCGCGGGTCGTCGCCAAAGAAAACCACCTGGGTCTCGCCGTAGCGCCGCATTTGGATGCGGTCGCACAGAATTTTCACAAATTCGCGAATGGCCCCGGCGTCTTGCATCAGGGCCAGATCGCAGTTGTACAGGTCGATGCTGGTCGACACGCCCCAGCAAGTAGGGGCCTCGAACCCATTCAGGGCTGGGGCCTGGGCCAGGTTATCCATGCAGTTCTCTTCTGAAGAATTCGGGTAGGGCAAAAGCTGCCTGGTGCACATCCGGGTTGAGATAGTTCATTTGTCCCGGCGGATAGGCGCGGGTCAGTCCGTTCCGCCAGGGGGTATCGGATGCGTACATGAAGCCGATACCGCCGCCGGGGTAGGTCGGTACCTGGGTGTAGTAGTAATCCGGGCTCTTGGCCATGCTGCGCGCGAAGCCGTAAATCTCTTTGATCAGGGCGGTGTCAAAGTAGGGCTGTTCGCACTGGGTGGCAAGCGCGCCGCCGGGCTTGAGCGCGCCCCACATCAAGCGGAAGAATTCTTCGCTGAACAGGCGCTCGGCCATGCCGATCGGGTCGGTGGTGTCTGAAACGATCACATCAAAGGTGTTGCCGGGGATCTTGAGATATTCGAAGGCATCCTGCACGACCAGCTTGGCGCGCGGGTTGCTCCACGGGTCGCCAAACCCGGGGAAGTACTTGCGCGAGTACTCGACCACTTTACGGTCCAGTTCGCAGACCACAACTTCTTCCATCGAAGGGTAACGCAAAAGCTGTTGCAGCGATCCGCCGTCGCCGCCGCCGACCACCAGGGCCCGTTTGGGGTTTTCGACTGCCAGGGCCGGGACGTGGGTGATCATCTCGTGGTAGCCCATGTTGTCCTGCTCGGTCAGTTGGATGATGCCGTCCAGGATGAGCGCGTTACCGAAGAATTCGGTCTCGACCACTTGCAGGTACTGGTAATCGGTCTGTTCTTCGACCAGCACGCGCTTGACGCGCAGGGCTTTGCGGTAATACGAATGCAGTTCTTCGGTCAGCCAGATATTGTTCATAGCGAGATCTCGTGAACAACCGGCCGGTTTGCCGCCTGGAAGGCCGCATCGCGGTCGATCAGGCGCACGGTGTAAGATTTGGCGCCAAAGGCTGCCTTGATCGTGTCGAGCAGGGGGGTCAGGTTCATGCCCAGGTTGCAGGTGAACAGGTCGATGGCGCAGTAGTCGTATTCGGGCCAGGCATGCAGGCTGGCGTGTGATTCGGCCAGCAGCAGAAAGCAGGTAAAACCGTGCGGGCTGAACTTGTAGAAGCCTTCATCCACTACGGTCAGGCCGCTTTCGCGCACCGCACGTGAGAAGAGGGCATACGACCGCTCGCTGTCGAGCAAGATCTCATTGGAGCAACCGGAAAGGTCGCAAATATAGTGTTCCCCGAGCCGCAGGGTAGTGTTCAATCGTGCCTCCAGAGTAGAAAATATACAAGTCACGGATTTTATCCGAGCGCGGCCCGGCGTCAATCTCTGGAAGGCATGAATTTTCGTCAGGTTTTTGGGGCAGGACGTTCGATTTGGAGGTTGAAACCCCGTTTTCGTTACAATTTTGATGCCTTTTTGTCGTTTTCGGAAGGATTGTATTTAAGGATCAACAAGCCTTGAGCGGAAGCCTGAGCATTTTCTGCGAAGGCTGTCTCGAAGGGCGATTCTTGGATCACAAGTCCTGAGCGGAAGCCTGAGCTTTTCTGCGAAGGCTGTAGTCGAAGGGCGATTCTTGCATACCTTTTACTTGGGGTTTGTAAAGGTATTATTCCGCATTTTGGAAGGTCCCGGTCTTTGCACGGGATAATCTTTCGTGATGACTCAGGCCAAACCTTTCACCACGAAGGGCCCCCAATTCTTTCTGTTTTGCCCTTGATTTAGCGCTTTTCGTTGTGCTTTCCTTCGTGCCCTTTGAGTCCTTTGTGGTAGATGCCTTAAACAAAGCCATCGATGACGCAAATCTTAAAAAACTAATCTGCGGAGTTATACCCGTCCCGGTCACAAATTGCGCTTTTTATAAGAGCATGAACGCGCAATATCATGCTGCGCATTTGTGACCACGGGCATTATATACTTTTACAGCCCATTAGCCCCTGGCTGCCCCAGCAAACCCATCTGGTACATCTCCGCGAACAGCGCCGGTTGGCCGCCGGTGTTCCAGAACAAAACGGTTTCGCCCGGCTTGAAAAATCCGCTTCTGATCAGGTCGATCATCCCGCCCGCGGCCCGGCCGGTGTAGACCGGGTCGAGCAGGATGCCCTCGTATTTGGCGAACAACTGCACCGCCTCGCGCTCCAGATCGGTCAGGACTCCGTACCCGGCCTGGCAATAGGCGTCTGTGGCCAGCACATCTTCGGGATGAAATTCAAAGCGCGTTCCAAGCCGCTGGCTGGCTTCCGTTGCCAGGGCCGAAACATGCGCCTTGAGCCAGGATTCCGTTTCGTCAATGCTCACCCCGAGCACTTTGCCGTTAAAGCCAAAGGCCCGTTGGCCGAGGACAAGCCCCGCGTGAGTCCCGCCGCTGGATGTGCCGAAAACCATCCAATCGGCCTCCAATCCCTGGCTGAGAAATTCCTGCACCGCGAAAGCGTATCCCAAAGCCCCGGTCGGGTTCGAGCCGCCATACGGGACGAGATACGGGCGTTTGCCGTCCGCCCAGGCCTGGTCAAAGGTCTCTTTCAAAACCCGCTCACGGTCGGCGCGATTCTCGACAAAGACAAATTTGGCCCCGAAAAGGCTGTCGAGCAGGTAGTTGCCGGTTGGCGCGTCGGGTTTTGTCCCGCTCAAGACCAGGATGCACTCGAATCCGTACTTGGCGGCGGCGGCCGCGGTCTGGCGGCAGTGGTTGGATTGCAGCGCCCCGGCGGTGATGAGAGTCTTCGCGCCGTTGGCCTGGGCCTCGGCGACGAGAAACTCCAGTTTGCGGGTTTTGTTGCCGCCCAGGGCCAGGCCGGTCAGGTCGTCGCGCTTGATGAACAGGCGCGGGCCGCCCAGGTGGGTCGAAAGGCGCGGCATGGCTTCGATCGGCGTGGGCAGCTGGGCAAATTTCAGGCGCGGAATTTGGTTCATGGCAGGCTCCTTATGCTTACCAGGGTGACATCGTCATCCTGGGCGGCGTTTTCTCGAAAGGCCAGCAGGGCGCTTGATAACCCATCGCATGTTTGCTGGGCTGGCTGGCTTTCTGAAAAGTTGGCGGCGGCTCGCAGGCGTTCGTAACCAAAGGCTTCGCCCTGCGGGTTGCGGCAGTCGGTCAGACCGTCTGAGAAGAGCAGCAGGGTTTCGCCGGGCTGTAGTTGCAGGCTTTGCTCGTCGAGCAGCAGCGGGTCGAGAATGCCGAGCGGCTGTCCGCGTCCGCTGGCGATGGGGCTGGCTGCTTGGCCCGGCTGGCACAGCAGCGGGATTTCGTGCCCGGCGCGGGCGAATTCAAACATCCCGCTGCGGTTGTCGAGAATGCCGTAGATGACGGTCACGAACAGGTCGGTTTCGTCGCGCGAGAAAAGGTACTGGTTAACCCGCCGCAAGACTTCACCCGCATGGTCGCAGTGAAAAGCCTCTGCGCTGATTAGGGCATGCACGCGCGCCATGAACAAGGCCGAGGGTACGCCCTTGTCGGCCACATCGCCGATCAAGACTCCCACACGATGTTCATCGAGGCGAAACAGGTCGAAGAAGTCGCCGCCCACGGCGCGGGCCGGGTTCATATATCCGCCAAAATCAAAGCCTGGCAGGCGCGGCATTTGCTTGGGCAGGATCGAAAATTGGATCTGCGCGGCCAGTTGCAGTTCTTTTTCGAGCTTTTCCTTGGCGATGATCTGCTCCTGGGCCGCCTTCAGCTCATCGTAGGCCTGTTGCAATTGGCGGTTTTTGGCCACAATTTCATGGAAGGTGGATGTGTTGGAGGCGTCCAGCCGTTCGCTCAGGATGCGCGCAATGCTGAAGATCAGGCCGGGCTGGCGGCTCAGGAGTGATTCGAAGTCGGCGCGGGTCAGCGCCCACAGCTTGCTGGCAGACCTGGCCCGCACAGCCGCGGTGCGTTTGCCGCCCGGCAGTACCAGGCTCATTTCGCCGACATATTCGCCTGTCTGGCGTTGCGCGACCACTTTTTCGTCCGGGGTTCCCTCGCCGAGCAAAACATCCAGCTCGCCGTCGATAACCAGGAACAAGGCATCGCCCAGGTCGTCTTCGTGGAAGAGTGTTTCACCGCCAGCGAGCTCGCGTATGCCCAGGCTTCGGGCCAGGTTCTCGATCTCATCCGCAGGCAGGTCGCTAAAAAACGGAATGCGGCGCAAGAGTTCGTCGTTCATAGGCTGGCCTCGTCCCTGCTGAGCGGCTGGTCAAAGCGCTGGATTTCCACCAGGTAGCCGTTGGGGTCTTTGAAAAAACAGTTGTAAATGTCGAATTTGGGATTATGGGCCGGTGTTTTGATGAATTCGACGCCTTTTGCGCGTAATTTTTCATACCAGCCGTCCACATCATCGCAAACCAGGGTCAGGATGACCCCCTGCGGGTCGCCGGTTTTCATGTGCTTGCAAAAGCCGATCAGGCCGCTGGCGCTGGCGTGGTAGATGAGGCACAGTCCCTGGTCACGGGCCAATTTCAGGCCGAGAACCTGCTCGTAGAAATGGGCCGTGGCTTGCAGATCGGAGGTATGCAGGAAGGTGATGTTTTGCTCGAAGGCGAATGGATTGGGCATCAGGTTTCTCCTCGTTAGGGTGCGGCCAGCACAACGGCAATATATGTCCCGAAAGCGCTGCCGGGCAAATTGCTGACCCCCACGCCAATGTGGGCGTGCCCGGCCAGCAGGATTGCATCGCGGTGAACCGGATCGTTCATCCACCAGCCGAAAGCCGCGCTGGCCCCGCCGCCAACGTAGATAACTTCTTCAGAGCGTGAAGATGCATACCCGGCGGCGGCCACGCGCTGCCCGACGCTGGACCCGTCTGAGCCGGTGTGGCTGCGCAGGTTGTTGCAGGCCATGTCGCTGCTGTGTGTTTGGGCTGCGGCATCCAGCTTTGCGTTTTGAGTCAGGGCCGCCAGTCCGTTTTCGGCGCGGGCGCTGTTGATCAGCGCGATGATCTCTCCGGCTGTGCTGCCATCCAGGGACGGGTTGCATATTCCGCTGCCGGGCGCGCCTGTCGGGCCGGGATTGGCCGGGGCGGCGGTGGAGACGGGCGCGCTAATGGCCGTCCCGACCGTGATTTTGACCCAGATATTGGTCAGGAATCCAACCGGGACGATTTTACCCGCCGGGTCGCGGATCTCGAAGAAAGCGGCGAAGGCGCCATCTGTGGCCGGAGCCGTGAGTTCGACGGAAAGTTCCAGCTCCGCACCGGGGGCGGTTTCGCTGAGTGGAATGGATGCCGGGGCATCCATCTGGTCGCCGGAGATGAAATTAAGCGTGTAGCCGCTGTTCCAGATGCAGGTTCCGTCGTTGCGCAGCCGCCAGGTTTTGCTGAAGGCCTGTCCGGCGGGCACATTTGTCCCGTCCTGGATGGTGACGTCTGAGAGAAACAGGGCGCTGTTAACGCAGTTGGATTGGGCGGTGGGGGTCGCGGCTGCGGTTGGGCTGGGGGTGACGGTTGGCGCTTCGGTTTGAGTCGCTGTTTTTACGGGAGTCTGTGTCGGGGGCAGCGCCGCGGGGGTGGCCTGGGAGGCAGACTCCGCCGCGCAGGCGCAAAGGCCAAAGGCCAGCAGGAGAGTCCAGATCTTAATTCGGGTACGCATAAAAAAGCTTCCTCTTTGAGAGTTAATCTTATCATAGCGAAACTCATTTACTTGTGCCCCAATTTCGATTAAAATTTGTCTGACATATTTCCCTTTCAAATCCCCAGGAGAACCCATGACCCATAAAAGACTTGCTGTAATCGCCATCGGTGGCAATTCACTCATCAAAGATGACAAGAATGTTACTGTGGACAGCCAGTATCAGGCCGCAAAAGAGACCTGTGAGCATATCGCCGATATGATCGAACAGGGCTGGGAGGTTGCCATTGGGCACGGCAACGGCCCGCAGGTGGGTTATATTTTACGCCGCTCCGAAATCGCCGCCAAGACCGCCGGGATGCATGAAGTCCCGCTGGATGTGTGCGGCGCAGACAGCCAGGGCGCGATCGGGTATGCCTTGCAGCAGAATTTGCAGAATATTCTTTACCAGCGCGGCATTAAAAAGAAGGTTGTGACCGTCATCACCCAGACCCTGGTCGATAAGAACGACCCGGCTTTCAAAAACCCGACCAAGCCGATCGGCAGTTTCATGGACGAGGCCGAAGCCAAACGCCGCCAAACCGAGCAAGGCTGGACGGTGGTCGAGGATGCCGGGCGCGGCTGGCGGCGCGTGGTCGCTTCGCCGCAGCCCAAGGAAATTGTCGAACTCGAAACGGTTCAGACCCTGCTGGATGTGGGCATCATCACCGTGACGGTTGGCGGCGGCGGCATCCCGGTTATTGACCCCGGGGATGGCAATTACGAGGGCATCGCGGCGGTAATCGACAAGGATTTTGCCTCGTCGCTGCTGGCGCGCGAGATCAAGGCCGACCTGTTCGTGATCTCGACCGCCGTCGAGAAGGTCGCGATCAACTTTGGCAAACCGGAACAGAAATGGCTCGACAGGATCACGCTATCGCAGGCCAAAGCCTACCTGGCCGAAGGCATCCACTTTGCCAAAGGCAGCATGGCGCCCAAGATCCAGGCTGTGATCTGGTTCCTGGAGGCCAACTCCAAGGCTCAGGCGCTGATCACCAATCCCGAAAATCTGGGCCGCGCCATCCGCGGTGAAACCGGCACCTGGATCGTGCAGGACTAGCCCTGAGCGGAGCGTTCTCCGTAGTGTGATTGACGGCAGGCCCTGAGCGGAGCGTTCTTCAGCGTAATCGAGGCAAGCCCTGAGCGGAGCGTTCTTCAGCGCAGTCGAAGGCAAGCCCTGAGCGGAGCGTTCTTCAGCGCAGTCGAAGGGCGAAAATCCAACACGGCCGAGTCTTAAAGGCAAGACGCCAGGGTTTTACTCCTGGCGTCTTTTTGATTTTCTTTACTTGTCATTTCGAACCGCATAGCGGTGACATCGTGCCCGTAGGGTAGAAATCTTTACTCGTGCTTAAGATTTCTCAGTCGCCGCTACGCGGCTCCTTCGAAATGACAATTACCCTTGCGCCGCGTAATGCTCCTGCAGGCTGCGATACTGCAATTCCTTCTCGCGCAGGGCCTTGATTCCCGCGACCGCAGCCGAGGCGGCTGAGAGCGTGGTCAGCAGGGTGATGTTCATGCGGATGGCTGCGGCGCGAATTTCGGCTCCATCGGCGTGGGCGCGCGAGCCGAGCGGGGTGTTGATCACCATCTCGACCGTGCCGGCGCGGATCAAATCGACCGTGTGTGGCGAGCCAATGTGATACTGGTTGATCGCCTCGGCCGGAATGCCGGCCTTGTTGAAAAAGTCTGCCGTGCCGGGGGTGGCGTAAAGCTTGAATCCCATGCGGAACAGATCGCGGGCAATCTTGAGCGCCGCGCCCTTATCGAAGTCGTTGACCGAGACCAGGGCTGCGCCCTCGAGCGGCAGGGCCACCCCGGCGGCTTGCTGGCTTTTGGCAAAGGCATGCCCAAAGTGCGAAGCGTGCCCCATCACTTCACCGGTTGAACGCATTTCGGGGCCGAGCCGGGCGTCCGCGCCGGGCAGTTTGTTGAAGGGCAGGACCGCCTCCTTGACGAAGAACCCGTCGACGCGCGGCTCTTCGGTAACGCCGAGCGCTTTCAGCGTTTGACCGGCCATGATTTGCGCGGCGATCCTGGCCAGGGGCAGCCCGGTCGCTTTGCTGGCAAACGGAATCGTCCGCGAGGCGCGCGGGTTGACCTCCAGCACATAAACCACATCATCCTTCAACGCGAACTGGACATTCATCAGGCCCTTGACGTTGAGCGCCTTGCCCAACTGGGTCACGTAGTCGCGCATAATGCCCAGGTAATACATGCTGACCTTGTAAGGCGGCAGCACGCAGGCCGAATCGCCCGAATGCACCCCGGCTTCCTCGATGTGCTGCATGACCGCGCCGATCACCACCTGCTGGCCGTCGCAGAGCGCGTCCACATCCACTTCGTAGGCGTCTTCCATGAAACGGTCGATCAGCAGCGCCTGGCCCTCGGCGGCCTGCATGGCCTCGCTGACCACTGCCGCAAGCTGGCTCTCATCGCCGACGATGGCCATCGCCCGGCCGCCCAGCACAAAAGACGGGCGCACCAGCACCGGGTAGCCAATCCGCTCGGCCACGGCGCGGGCATCGGCCAGATTGAAGGCAATCCCGTTTTCGGGTTGTTCGATCTCCAGTTCACGCAGCAGCGCGGCGAACTTTTCGCGGTCTTCGGCCAGGGCGATCGAATCGGGGGATGTGCCGATGATCGGGACGCCCGCCGCCTGGAGCGAGGCCGCCAAATTGAGCGGAGTCTGGCCCCCAAATTGGACGATGACCCCCGCCACCTGCTCCCGTTCGACGACATTTAACACATGCTCGAAGGTCAGCGGCTCGAAGTACAGCCGGTCTGCGGTGTCATAGTCGGTGCTGACGGTTTCGGGGTTGCAGTTGAGCATGATCGTCTCGAAACCGAGGTCTTTGAGCGCAAATGCCGCCTGACAGCAGCAGTAATCGAACTCGATACCCTGCCCGATCCGGTTTGGTCCGCCGCCCAGGATAAGAATCTTTTGCTTATCTGTTGGGTCAGACTCGTCTTCGCTCTCGTAGGACGAATACATGTAGGGTGTGTGCGCTTCGAATTCGGCGGCGCAAGTGTCGACGCGCAGGAAGGTGGGCGTGATGCCCAGTTCCTTGCGCAGTTGGCGGACGGATTGATCGGTGGCGGGCATCAGATTTAAGGTTGAAAGGTCCAGCAGGCGCGCGATGTGACCGTCAGTAAAACCCATTTGCTTGGCTTTGAGCAGCAGGTCGCGCATGGCCGGTTCTTTCAGGTGTTTATAGTTGCGCGAGGCCGAGTTTGCAATCTGCAATCTCCACTCTGCAATTTCCTTCATCTGCGCCAAAAACCAGATGTCGTAACCGCTTTTTTCGGCGACAGTTTCGAGCGCAACGCCGTCTTCGATGGCGCGGTAAACCTTGAATAGCCGTTCGGCGCGCGGCAGGCAGAGTTCATCCAGGGTATAGGCGATTGGCTCGCGCTTAGGCCCGGAGCCGTCCAACGCGTCCACGCCGATTTCGAGTGACTGGACCGCTTTCTGGAGCGCTTCGGGGAAGGTCCGCCCGAGGGCCAGCACCTCGCCGACCGATTTCATCTGCGGCCCGAGGGTCGGGTCCACGCCCTGGAATTTCTCGAAAGCCCAGCGTGGAATTTTGACCACAACATAATCGATCGACGGTTCGAAAGCGGCTTTGGTCACGCCGGTGATGTCGTTGGTGATCTGGTCGAGCGTGTAGCCAGCCGCCACCAGCGCGGCGATCTTGGCGATCGGGAATCCGGTTGCTTTGGAGGCTAGCGCCGACGAGCGGCTGACACGCGGATTCATCTCGATGATCACGATCCGCCCGTCCGCCGGGTCGACCGCAAACTGGACGTTTGCCCCGCCGGTCTCAACCCCGACCGCAGACATGACCTGACGGGCCAGGCTGCGCATGCGCTGGTACTCGCGGTCGGTCAGGGTTTGGGCCGGGGCAATGGTGATGCTGTCGCCGGTGTGGATGCCCATCGGGTCGAGGTTCTCGATCGAGCAGACGACGACAAAGTTATCGGCGGCGTCGCGCATTACTTCCAGCTCGTATTCCTTCCAGCCGAGGATCGACTGCTCGATCCAGGCCTGGCCGATGGGCGAGGCGGCAATTCCCTTGCGGATGGCTTCGCCCAGTTCTTCGGGCTGGTAAACCCACGAAGCGCCGGTCCCGCCCATGGCGAACGAGGCCCGCACCAGCAGCGGATAACCCGCCTGGGCGGCGATTTCCTGCGCTTCGGCAAAGTTATAGGCCGGGCCGCCTTCGGGGATGGGCAGGCCGTGTTCTTTCATCGTTTCACGGAACAGCAGCCGGTCTTCGGCGGCTTTGATGGCGGTCAGTGAGGCGCCGATCAGCTTGACGCCATGTTTGGCGAGCACGCCGCGCTCGCTCAGGATCATCGCCAGGTTGAGGCCGGTCTGCCCGCCGACGGTTGGCAGCATGACATCCGGCTTTTCCTTTTCGATGATCGCTTCCAGCGCTTCGGGGGTCAGCGGCTCGATATAGGTTGCATCGGCGATATCGGGATCGGTCATGATCGTGGCCGGGTTGCTGTTGACGAGTACGATCCGGTGGCCGAGGCTGCGCAGGGCTTTGACCGCCTGCGTGCCGGAATAATCGAACTCCGCAGCCTGACCGATGACGATCGGCCCGGAGCCGGGGATGAGGATGGTGAGGGGTTGGGTCATGGTTGCTTTTCCTTTTTCAGTCCCTGAGCGGAGGCTCGAAGTGGAACGAAGAGCCGTAGTCGAAGGGCGATTGTGGGGCAAAAAGTCCTTCGACTACGCCACGCAACCCTTCGACAGGCTCAGGGGCGTGGCTCCGCTCAGGACTTGTAAGCATCTTTATTTTGCATTCTTCATTAGGCGGAAGAATTCCGCAAAAAGCTCATGCGCGTCATGCGGGCCAGGCGCAGCCTCCGGGTGGAACTGAACGCTGTAGACTGGCTTGTTTTTCAGGCGCATCCCTTCCAGCGAACCATCATTCAGGCTCAGGTGGGTGACTTCGACCTCGTCCGGGTTGAGTGTCTCAGGCACAACCGTATAATTGTGATTTTGGGCCGTGACATAAACCTGTTTCGAGCGCAGGTCCTGCACCGGGTGGTTGCCGCCGTGATGTCCGAATTTGAGCCTTGCCGTTTCGCCGCCGAGCGCCCGCCCGATCAGTTGGTGGCCGAGACAGATCCCGAAAATCGGGGTGTTGCTCTCGATCAACTGGCGGACGGCTTCCGAAGCATACGGCAAACCTGCCGGGTCGCCGGGGCCGTTCGACAGGAAAACCCCATCCGGGTTGAGCGCCAACACTTTTTCAGCGGAGGTATTCGCCGGGACAACGGTCACATTTGCGCCATAAGCACTCAGGTGACGCAGAATATTTTCCTTGATGCCAAAATCGTATGCAACTATGTTTAATGCAGAATGCGGAATGCTGAGTGAAGAATTTTTGTCATCCGCTTGCTGTTCTGCATTCTGCATTCTCAATTCTGTATTTTCCTTGACCCACTTGCTCCCATCATCATCCCGCCAGTGATAGGCTTCCTCGCAGCTCACTTCCATGACCATGTCGCGCCCATCCAGGCCGGGCCACTCGCGCGCCATCTGCAATAAAGCGTCGGCGGGCGTGCCTTTGGTCGAGAGGGCGGCTTTCATTGTCCCGCTGTCGCGCAGCTTGCGGGTCAGGGCGCGCGTATCCACGCCGCTGATGCCGGGGACGCCGTGTTGTTCCATCCAGGATGATAAATCCGTTTGTGCGCGCCAGTTCGAAACCAGCGGACTCAATGAACGGATGACCAGCCCCGCTACCTGCGGTTTTTGCGATTCGTCATCTTCCAGGTTGATGCCGACATTGCCGATATGCGAAACCGTAAATAGCACCGCCTGTCCGCGATAGGATGGGTCGGTGATGATCTCCTGGTAGCCGGTCATACTGGTGTTGAAGACCAGCTCAAAGACCGCGTCAGTTTCCGCGCCGAAAGCGGCTCCGATATAAATCGAGCCGTCTTCCAGCACAAGGGTGGCGAGTTTTTTATCCATCTCTCTCCTTATTCATTTCGATAGGGGCGACCCTTCAAGGCCAGCCAGGGCGTTGTTTTGCGAGTGTATCCCGCGAAAAGAGCTGCTTTTCGTGCCGGGCGGGTCGCCCCTGCGTGTTGGTGTTACAAAAAAACGCCCTCCGGCGGAACCTTCCGCCAGAGGGCAAATTGGACTAGACAAGTAGTTGTGCAGACATTGGGCGCAAGTTTATCACGATGGGTATATTTGTCAAGGCAAGGGTCTATGATACTCCGATTTTGGGAGCTTATCCCCAGTATTGATGTAAAATGAGAAATAAAGGTGGACCGATTAATGTCAATTCAAACTGAAGAACTTAATCACACAACATGGCATTCAGTTGTTATCTTACTCGCCAGAGCTTTCTTTTCTGGTGTCCTCAGCATGACAGGGATTTTTGTGGGCATTTGGGCTTACTTTCTCTATTCAATTGGCAAGGCCAGGGGAGAATTGATAGGTTGGGGAGGTTTTCTGTTGCTCTTGGTTGCGCTCTTGGTCATCTTCCTGTTTGCGGCCAGTTTTTTTGTTTTTCGCATCCGTCTCGAAAAGAGTCCTCTGCGCAAATTGGCTATCCTTCCAGCTGTAATCATTTGGGGGGTAGGTTTTGTTTGGTATTTTTCCAGCAAACAATCAATGGATTTTTTCTGGGAAGTTCTTCTCTGGGTTTCCCTCGTGAGCTTTTTACTGGCTAGCAGGCAGTTGAAACTGTGGTCTGATTGGGTAGGATTATTTTTAGCCTTGCTGGTCGGTATGGGGATACACCAGCTTGAGACTCTGTATAAGGATGGGGTGATTTTGTTGCCTGAGTGGATATTTTCTTTGCACGCACTTAAATCACCGTTTTTCTTAATTGGACTTTTGACAAAGTCAAAGATTGCGTAAAAGATAGAACTGCGTGACAATTGGGAGTTGTGGACAACCAATTGCAGCAGTTCCGTTCTGAAGTTTACCAGAACTTTAACAACTAT
>JAKLPV010000154.1 GCA_022013685.1 Anaerolineae bacterium | reverse complement strand
TTCAGGCATGAGAAACTGATGGGTTGCCAAAAGCAAAAAAGCCGGGCAAAATCAAGGCATGAAATCAATGCGGCTGGCAAACGAGCAAGAAACCGGAGAAGCGTACGATCAAGGCAAAGAAGCCGTAATCGCGCTCTTTAAAAAAACATTTTTGGAATTGGCGGACATGTTTTTTGCAAGTGAAAACAGGCTCTTCGCAATTTTCGTGAAAGATCCGATTGAACCCTCAATTTGAGTACAAAGTTTCCATAACCAACCAGCAAAACCAGGAAAAATTCGAGTATTTTTTGAATCAAAAAATCTAAAGACGGACGCTTCTCAACTATTTCACGAAATATGTGGGAGAACCTTGTTTATTTTAAAAAAACAGTGCCAATGCTCGGCCTAAAGGAAATTCGGCAAGCGTTGCGCCGGAATGGGTTTCGGCCACAAACAAACCCGCCGTCCCAACAATAACCAGGAAAAACGTAATAAGCATTGTCAGGCGTGAGTGCAGGGACAAACGATGTCGTTTGCGAAATAGCCAGATACCTATATCAGCCGCCACAGGAATTCCCAGACCGCCAATAACAATTAGCACAGCCAGGACAAGCAATGAGAAATTGTCATTGGGAATTCCGACAAAGCCGGGAGTTCCTGCAAACGGGTCAAAACCCGCATTACAAAAAGCAGAGACAGCATGGAAAACCGCATAAAGGATAGCTCGTTCATTCCCCAAAAAGGAACGCCAGTGCAGCCAGAGCAATAGCGCGCCAAGAAATTCCAACGTAAAAACGGCAATCAGCACATGCCGGGTCAGCCGGACAATAGCTTTCAGGTCAAGCAGACCGAACGAATCACGCAAAGCCAACCGGTCTGCAAACGAGATGTTACGCCCGAGCAAGCGAAAAACGATGACCGCCAGCACCATATAGCCGACCCCGCCAATTTGAATCAGGGCCAGCAGGAGCAATTGCCCGAACAGAGACAAATCCGAGCCAGGAGTGATGACAGACAAACCAGTCACAGTTAAGGCTGAAGTGGCGGTAAAAAAGGCCTCGTTCAATCGCAAAGGCCGTTCCGTACCAACCCAGGGCAGCATGAGCAGCAAAGTGGCAATACAAACCATCAAGGCCAGCCCGAAGGCCAACCTGATAGGTGTCGGAATACGACGAGTAAAGAAGCTGAATTGTTTTCTCCGCACAGGTTTTGTCCTTAATTCAAATCGGTTTCATCTGGTGGCCCGGATTCGCGTGGCGCACCTCCAAGCCTGGGCGATTCTTTGGGCTGTGCGGCCAGGTATTCATCAATCAGGGAAGGCCGATGATGATGCCCCGTTTCGAGGGCTTCTTCAAAGGTTCCGGCGGCAATCGGCGGCTCGAAACGGGCTGGGCGCTGGACCCCAAACATTTCAGCAAAGCGGGTAATTCCAACCAGCAGTTTGTATCGATAACCCTGCACCAGCAGCGACTGCCATTCGGCGATATTGCCCATCGTGCCCTGGATTCGTGATTTCTCGCGCACAATACGGTGTATATCTTGCGGGGTGCGGTAGCCAACCGGTGAAATTAGGATGGCATGGGCAATCAGGATCAAGACCGCCAACGAGATCAGCACCACCCAGCCGCCTTCTTCCCACTTGCCCACAATCTGACCGAGAAAGATGAGTGCCGCAAGGACTGTCACTGACGTTGCGGCTATGCCGCCCCATTTTCGCTTTTTACCGCTGTAATGGGTGTAAACATGCTTGCGGATGGCCAAACCCATTGCCGTGATTGGCAGGAAGACGCCGACGCCATAGAACGGGACTGCTGCGCTGGTACGGGCTTGCAGCAGGAACTGAATCAGGATGGCAGCCAGGAAGGCAGCCGTCACCGGACGAGTAAATGTGCCTTTCGGGTTGCGGTACACCACCACTTCGGGAATTTCGCCAATGGCGACATTGCGCCAGGCCATCGATTGCAAGTCCTGGTAAGCAGTCATCGAAGCCGCCCCGAGCAGGATGACTGCCAAAATCTGATAGGCCCAAAACAGGATTTCGCCACCCGGGAATTGTCCGAAACCGATGAAGGCCAGGTTGCCGACCAGGGTTCTACCATAAGTGCCATCAAAGACGTTGAAATGGATGGCGAAAACGGTCAGCAGCAGCGAAGTCAGGCCGCCGTAGAACAGAAAGGATGTCTGCACAAAACGCCCGATCCCCGATTTGCCGCTGTAAAACGTCCAAATTGCATTCAGCTTCGGGAGATGGCGTTTGCCCCATTGAACAAACCCGGCATCTTCATCGATCACGAACTGGATGCCGTTTGACATGGCTTCCAGGCCGGTCAGGGCCACAAGGCCTTTCATGGATGCAACCAGCATGTGATAGGCCGCCTGCCAAAGCGAGACATCGCGCACTTCTTCAAACTCCGCTGCGGCAGCTACGCCGCGTGACTGGGCGATCATCAGACCAATAAACATGGTGATGGTGGTCAGCACGAAAATACCCAGCATGGTAAAGACGATCTGGGCCGATTCTCCACGTCCGCGAATGGTCAGGAACCAGGTCATGGTCGCCAGCGCAGCAGCAATGCCAAAGTTCAACCACCAGTTCGAAGCCTGGGCATTCCACAGAGAAAGCAACTGGTCCGCACCCGATAAAGTCGAAACCACAATCGTGAAAACATAGTCCTGGATCAAGACCACCGCTACAATCAAGCTGATCGATGGGCCAAGATAGCGCATAGCTGCTGTAAATGAGCCGCCGCCCTCATTGAAAATCCCGAGGGCATACATGTATAAAATGCCGAAAGCAATGTTGGCAAAAGCGATCACGGCAACTGCTATATAGGCATACTCTTGCAGGTTATAAGGATGCAAGGCATGCATCATCTCGCCGGTGGCATAGTAGTAGGATGTGAAATAATCCACGCCGAAAAGAGCCAGGGCAGCCAGCAAACCGACCTGCCCGGCGCCATGCACATGGGCATGTTCCTGCTTTTCCACCGGCGAGGCTTTATAGGCCAAAAAGATAAAAACGATAAGCAAACCAATTGAAAACAACATCGGAATGAAACCTTTCAAAACAAAAGATGAGTTTAAGAGAAGAACGCCATTTCAAGTTCTTTTAGTTGTGCCAGTAAATGTTTGCGAGTGGGCATACTCAGACGCGTATCCTGGCTGACTTTGGCCTGTTCGCCGCGCGAAGCGCGCACAACAAAGGCTGGTACAAACATAATGCGCCCTGCCGGGATAGCCTCAAAGCGGACGCTTTTCATCTCGAGAGCCTGGTCGTCAAAATAGGGCATCGAAAGACTCAGTCCACGATTCAGGCTACCTTTTTCGACCCGGCTTTCAATCGTTCGAATAATTTGACGGGTTTTGTAGCGCCCCAGTGCCCGGCCCTGGTTGACCAACTGTCCCAGGATGCCGTAACGCTTATGCTGGTAATCCTCGCTGAAAACGATGTAGGATGCCAGGGAGCTGGCGCGGTGCAGAATTTGCACATAACGTTGCATGGATTGCAGGTACGCCTCCGCTTCAGACAGTGAACCGACCAACAGGTTGTCCTGCGAATCGAAAGCAACCCACTGCGGCAGGAAAAACCGACGCGCGGCAGGCACAAAGGGAACTTGCAGTTCTCCGCGCCCCTCTTCAAGCTGGGCATCTTCGGCAATGGCATCACTTGCCTGCGTAATTGCAGATTGCAGCCCATCATCCAGGGGAATATTGGGGATGGCTTCATCCTTTTCCGCCAGGTAGTGAACCGAGCGGCCATCGGGCAGCATATTTGAAACCATGTGGGAAGCTGTGGCAAAACGCAATAAAGTTGCGCTGGTCGAAATCGCCTGGTCTGGGGATTGTTCCAATTCCATCAATTTTTTGAGTAAATCTCGGCGGATTTCCTGTTTTTTTAATCGGTTCCAAAAACCGCCCAGATCTTGAATACGCTCATCGTTGGGAATGGACATCGAAACCAACTCACCCACCTGGCGCGATTGTGCCAGAACCTGGTCTGGCAGCGAAAAGTGAAGTTCATAAGTGACTGTGGTCATTGCATCTGCCAACAGCCCCGCTTGCGCATCTAAAAAACGCTGGATAATGACAGGCTGTTTCTCGAAGAATGCCTTGCAGGTTTGGTATTCTTGCCTGGTTATATCGTTAGGTATTTCAGGGTATTTCATGTTGCTTTCTCCATCCTTGTAACTGTTTAACGGTCAAAATAGCTATTTGCTAAAAAATTCACTCATCATGTAAACCTGCAACCAGATCAACGCAGCCGTAATCAACCAGCGCCGGGCACTGATGGGAATAGGCAAAACTGCCCCAATCAGGATGGCCGCAACGGGCATGACCCGCACCAAGGGGCGGACAAGTCGGCTTATTTTTTTCTTCTCAAGGCGTGATTTCATCGTTTTATCAATTCGATCGTTCCCGGCAAAATAGCGTAAGAAAAACCCGGCTGACCAAAAAGATTGTAGGACTGTCCGCGTCAAATTCCCCACAAGAAAAGCGGATGTATTATCAAGAAAGTATCAAGAAAAGCGGAAAAAGAAAGACCCCGAAGCTTTGTTCAGGGTCTGGTTTCGTTAATCTTGAGCCGGTAACCTACACCTGGCTCGGTAATGATGTGCACTGGGCGGGCCGGGTCTGGTTCTATCTTTCGCCGCAAGTTGCTGATATTGACCTGCAAAATATGGGTGTCGTTTTCATAAGTGGTTCCCCAGACCGTGCGCAAAAGCTGACGGTGGGTCAAGACCTTGTCAGCATGTTTAATAAGCGTCTTAAGCAAATCATATTCTGTTGGAGTGAGTGGCACAGGCTGATCTTGAACGGTGACCAGGCGATGGGTAAAATCTACCGTCAGGTTGCCATCAAGAAAGACCGGCTCGCCATCCGTTTGCACTGCATGGCGCAAGGCAACCCGAATTCTTGCCATTAATTCGCCCGCGCCAAAAGGTTTGGTCAAGTAATCGTCTGCGCCAGCATCGAGAGCGGCAATTTTATCGGCTTCCTGCTCACGCACCGAAACGATGATAATCGGCACCTGGGTCCACTCTCGCAACCGCCGGGTTACTTCCACGCCGTTCAGGTCGGGCAGGCCAAGGTCAAGGATAACCAGATCGGGGCGCTCAGCAGCCGCCACCTGAATGGCCTCCATACCGCTGGCGGCTTCGCTAATGAGATAATGTGTCCCCAAGGAAGCGCTCAGAAAACGCCGAATGGGTCGTTCATCATCTACAACCAGAATGCGTGGCAGGTTTTCAGTCATATTTCAATTATAACGGCAGGCTAAAATAGATGGCCGTGCCGCCACTGGGATAGTTTTCAGCCCAAATACGCCCGCCATGCGCCTCCACAATTCCCCTGCAAATGGCAAGCCCCAGCCCCGTCCCGGCCGCCTGGCTCGAACGCTGCACACGGTAAAACTTATCGAAAACCCGCTCCAGTTCATCTGGAGGAATGCCAATCCCTTCATCCTGCACGCAAATTTGAACTTCATCTTCCACATGCCTGGCGTTGATCATCAATGGCGAGTTTTCAGGCGAGTATTTGAGCGCATTATCCAGCAGATTATTGAGCACATGGACGATTAACACAAAATCGATTGCCACCAGGGGGATGTTTTCCGGCACATCGACCTGCAGCTTGCGTCCCGTTAAACGAGATTCCATCTGTCCGATGGAGGCGCCGAGCAGGTCCTGCATATCGGCCAGTTCCCGCTTCACGTTCAGCGCCCCAGATTCGAGACGGGTCATATCCAATAGATTGCCCACCAGGCGGTTGAGCCGTTCAGCCTCCTCGCGCGCCGTTTCGACCAGGCTGCGGCGAGCATTTTCAGTCAGATTATCGCTCTGCGTTTCGAGGCTGGTCAGGGCGCCAGTAATCGAAACCAGCGGTGTCCGCAAGTCGTGCGAAATTGAATTGAGCAACGCATTTTGCAATTTTTCGGTGGCTTGTAGCAACTTCATCTGGCGTGATTGTTCTGCCAGCAGAACACGATCAACCGCTTGGGCGGCCTGGTTGGCAATTGCCTCGAGAATGCGGGTTTTATCCGGGTCAAAAAAGCGGCTCAGATCGTGTGGCTTCAAACTAAGTACACCAACCGTCTGTTTGGATGTTTTCAGCGGTATAAAATAAGGTTCGGCTGATGGTTGGGTTTGGGTGCCAGCTCCGGCAGGTTCGGCGTGCTGAAAAACCCAATTGACCAGGCCCATTTCCAAATCTCCCGGCTGCAGGTAAAGCGCATCGGGGGCGGTTACCGCCCGCATTGAGCCTGCTTGAAAAATGTAAAAGACAATATCGCGTCCAAAATCGGCTTCCAAGTGACCCTGAACCGCTTTTAAGATGGCTTCCAGGCTGTCAGTGGCGGCCAGTTCGCGGCTGAGTGAATACAACAGGGCGGTATCCGCTTCGCGCCGTTGGGCCGCCTGCGCCTGTTCACGGGCGCTGACCGTTAAGGCGCTGACTACCACGCCCACAATGAACAAGCCGATAAAAGTCAGGACATATTCGGTATCGTTTACGGCAAAAGTATAAAAAGGCGGCACAAAGAAGAAATCGAAGGCCAACACGCCAAGCAAAGAAGCCAGCATAGACGGTCCACGCCCAAAGAATACCGCCACCATCACAACGGTTAACAGGTACAACATCACCAGGTTGGTTGGCGAAATTTCGCGTCCCAAAAAATGCCCGACAACCGTAGCCAAAACCGTGAGAACAATGCTCGAAAGATATGCAGAAAAGCGGCTGTGCAACCGCAACGGGATTTCTTCAACCGGAATGTGTTCAGGCTGATTACTGGTCACAACATGGATGTCGATATCGCCGCTTTGGTAAATCAATTCGTTGACCAGTGAGCCGCGTACCAGGTCGAACCAGCGCGGATGTATGGGGCGGCCAACCACAATTTTTGTAATGTTGTGCTTGCGGGCATAAGCTATGATTGTTTCTGCAATTGAAGTAATCGAATTTCCAGAAGGTGTAATTTTGGTGTGCGCGCCTAATTCTTCAGCCAGGCGCAAGTTGGCAATCATTTGTTCTCTCCGGCTTGCAGGCAGAACGGCGTGGTTGGGCGGCTCAACATGGATGGCAAACCATTCGGCGCTGAGTTCGTCCGCCAATCGGCGCGTAGAACGCACCAAGCGCTCGCCAAACTCATTGTAGCTGACACAAACCAGGATACGCTCGGTAGCAGGCCAAGGGCCGCGAATCGAACTATCTTGCATGTAGGCGCGCATCTGGTCATCAACATGCTCAGCCGCGCGACGCATGGCCATTTCGCGCAAGGCTGTCAGGTTGCCTTTGCGGAAAAATTTGCGCGTTGTTTCCCCCGAAAAACTGATTTTGCCTGCCTCAATTCTTTGAAGCAATTCATCAGGCGGCAGGTCGATCAGTTCCAGTTCGTTTGCTTCATCAATGACCCGGTCTGGGATGGTTTCTACGATTCTTGTTCCGGTGATTCTTTCGACAACGTCTCTTAGGCTTTCAATATTTTGAATATTGAGTGTTGTATAAACATCAATTCCAGCATTGAGCAGTTCCTGAACATCCTGGTAGCGTTTCGGATGGCGCGTGCCAAGCGGATTGGTGTATGAAAGCTCATCCACCACAACCAAACTTGGGTGACGGGCCAAAATTGCATCCAAATTGAACTCGGCTGTGTCTGGCAGGCTATCAATTCCAACTATTTTTTCAGCAATATCGATTCGCTCGCGGCTGTTGAGCAATCCAATAAGAACATCCACACCCTGCTCCCGGCGTTGTTGGGCGGCTTCAAGCATGGCGTAGGTTTTTCCTACCCCTGCGGCGTATCCAAGAAATATTTTGAGCCTGCCGCGTTGGGCCAGTTGGGCAATATCGGTCCCTCTGTTCATGGCGTTATTGTATTCCATGATAGTGAAATAGGTATCGTATAATTTGCACAAGTGAAGTCGTATCCGCTGGCGGATGGGCCGCCGGCTCGACAAGGTTTCGACAGGCTCAATCATCCTTTCAACCAACCGCCTGGCCCCTGGGCTGCGGCAAAAAAACGTTACTGTTTAGGTAGGCAAATTTAGAAAAGCGGGCGCAAAGCAGAAAGTGCCATTTGCCCATTTTCTCTGGCAGTCGATAAATAGCCGCGAATCTGGCAAAAAGTTTTTGCACCACCTTCTGAACGAAAACAACCAGAAACTTTTTGCTTTACTTTCATCATACGAATATCACGTTCAGCCTGGTTATTGTCGAACGGCACCTTAAAATCCAGCATAAAGGCCAGGACAGCCTGTTTGTGGTCACGTAATCGATCAAGCAGGTTTTTAGGTGCGCTTTGTTTCGTCTTGCCGTGCTTCTTTTCTGGTGGTTCCATTGGCGGTGGGTTTACTGCTAATCCAACCTTCAGCACGTCATCATAGCACTGGTTGAAGCTCAAAATCTGCGTTTCGCTAAACTTGCCCGGCGCACTCTCCACCACTTGCTTGATTTCCAGCAATAAATCTGAGCATTCTGTGGCCCAATTCTGCG
>JAKLPV010000153.1 GCA_022013685.1 Anaerolineae bacterium | reverse complement strand
TTCACCGGGATATCAAGCCCTCCAACATCCTGGTCAGCCGCGAGGCCCAGGTTGTGCTTTCGGACTTTGGCCTGGCCCTGTTGATCGAAGTTGGGACACGCGGCGAGGTTTTTGGCACACCCTATTACATTTCGCCCGAACAGGCCATTTCCTCCGCTGGGGCGGTGCCGCAAAGCGACCAGTATTCGTTGGCGATCATCCTCTACCAGATGCTGACGGGAATTGTGCCGTTCAACGCGGGCAACGCGATGGATACAGCCATCCTGCACATCACCCAGCCGCCGGATGCGCCTTCGAAATTGCGCCCGGTGCTTTCCGAAGAGATCGACGCAGTCATCTTGAAGGCGCTCGAAAAGAAACCTGAAGACCGTTATGCCAGTTGCCTTGAAATGGCGGCCGCGCTGGAGCAGGCCTGCCAAAAATCCCGGCACTATCAGCAACAGGCCGGGTCATCCTTGCTGGTCGAGGTGGTTGAAAAAGCCATGCCGCTCTTGCCGACCCTGCCGGCGCAAGGCCGTAAAGTGGATGAAAAAATCTCCCGCGCGCGCACGCAGGCCTCGAAAACGACGGCCTTGTCCCGGCGGCGGGTTTGGGTGCTGGTTCTGATCGTCTTGCTGGCCCTGCTGGCTTTCTTCGCCTGGCTGACGATTCTTTCTTGATAAGGATCGCCAATCGGGTAGTTTTGCGGCTCGTTACGCGCTATAAGCGCCAATGCCGATTATCCCTTGATGATATGGGTTAAGAATGCTTCGGGGTTATTCAAAAAATCACGCATCAGGCGGACGTGTTCCAGATCGTTGAACCCCACTTTTTTGATTTTGCCATCTTCGAAGTGAAAAATCTCCGCGCCGGGGTAGGCCATCAGGATCGGGGAGTGACTGGCGATGATGAACTGGGCATTGAGAGATTCCATGTCTTTGAGGGTGGAAATCAATGCAAGTTGGCGTAGCGGCGAGAGCGGCGCTTCGGGTTCGTCGAGCAGGTACAGGCCGTTCGGCACAAACCGCGACTGGAACAAGTCCAAAAAGCTCTCACCGTGTGAGCGCGCATCGAGCCCATCCCCGTAGCGGCGACGCATATCTCCCAGTTGACCGGCGGTGCTCATTTTTGCCAGCGATTGGGCATAACTGGATCGGTTCTGGTATTCCTGTTCGATTTCCCGCAGGTCAGCCTCCATCTCAGCGCGCAGTTCGTTCTGGCGCTTGGCGTAGCCGAAGAAATCCTCGGCGCGCAGGAAAAATCCCCGGCGGCTGCGTTTCGTCCAGGCCAGCCGCAGGTACTTGGACAGCTCACGGGCGTGAGAGAGGCTTTTGTCCGTTTTGACGCTTTCGCTGCCGACCGTCACCATTTCGGCGGCGCAGGCGATCGCCTCGAGCAGGGTCGATTTGCCGCTGCCGTTCTCGCCGACGAAGAAAGTCACCGGCGCCGAAAAGCGCAGTTCATCCAACCCGCGCAGCAGCGGCAGGTTGAAGGGGTAATGTGCCTGGTTGTTTTCAGGGATTTCGCGCAGGGTGATGGTTTGCAGGTGTGGCATTTTGCCGCTTATTTTGTGGGATTAAGGATTTGTCTGGAGCAGGCTATTAAGCCATTCATACTCGAGTTGATTAAGTTCGGTGCCGTAAATTCCTTGAAAATCCGGCCGGTAAATGATTCTCTGGTTGTTTATCAATTCGGGCTGCCTCATGTCAAACAAGGCGGATAGTTTTTCCTGCCCGTAATTTTGGATGAGGTAATCCAGAAAAGATGCTAATTCTGCCAGCAACTGATCTCTATGAAACAGGCAGTTTTCTGAATTGTCATCATATGCCTTTTTTAGGCTGTAGTTATGAAACAAAGATAGGTAAGTTTCATTTTCGAGCGATGCCCTCACCAGCGTATTGAAATCTTTACCTTTCCATTTTGTCCAGTAATTGCCTGCTGCCCAGGTTGCCATTCCTTCATTCAAAGCAAGGTCGTTCAGGGTTTCGTATTTTTGTGCGATAAGAACGTGGCCAAACTCGTGAGCCAGGACTGCCAGAATTTGTTCTTTGCTTGTTTCTTCGTTTGCATAGATCACGATGACAGGTTGTTGCTCGTGGTACGTCATTCCGCGGGTGGCACAGTTGCCCGGACTTGGAGACAAAAAGATAAGGATTATTTTCTCGCTTGTTGTCGCCCCCAAGCGTTCGCTGACATAACTGTACACTTCTGGAACTTTTTCTTGCCACCATGAAATTTCGACGGGAAGATAATCATCGATTGATGACAGGATTAGATGTTCATCTTCTGCCAGTTTTTGTGCAGAATCTAAGATTTGTACCGGGTGGGTAGGCTGGTTTGCTCGTGTGAGTATTTGTCTGAGCGCGGTTTCCCAAAAAGATGGTGTATCGTATGACTCAACTTGTAAAGGGGAAGGTGTTGGGGGTGTGGATGACAATAAATCATTGGTAACAAAAATGTCTGCCTTGTTATTTTCCTTGAACAGGAAAGACATAACAATACTCGCCAGCAAAACAAAGATGCTAACGTAAGTTAGATTTTTTCGCGATGCTTTGTTGTTCAGAAAGTTCATTTTCTGCAACGGAAATCCTAGAATTATGCCGTCTTCTTCGCCCGACCCCTTGGCTTCTGCCTGCGGTAGGGCGGCATATCCACCGCGCAGACCCGGCACTTGGTCGGGTCGAGCAATTTGTTCCACAGGTTGGGGTGGTTAACCGCAAAGTGGTCTTCCGTCATCATCGAGGTGATAACCGTCGGCAGGTTGTTGTAAAAGCGATGATTCAAAATCTGGTAGAGCTTGTCCTCGGCCCAGGCCGTGCCCATGTTGCTCTCTTTGAACCCGTCCAGGATCAAAAGCGGCGTGGTGCGAATTTCATAAAAGCGCCGGTCGAAGGAAACATCGATGCTGGGCCGAAAAGTTTGCTTCAGGTAATCCAGCAGCACCGAAACATCTGCCATCACCGCCTGCCCGCCCATGCCCATACGGTAATGTCCGATTGCGGCGGCCAGGTGCGTCTTGCCCGCATAAGAGGGTCCCAACAGTACCAGCCAACCATTCGGTTCATCGGCATAGCGCGCCGCTGCATCGTGGGCCTCGCGCAAGCGTTTGATGTGCGCCGCCGTAACCTTTTCGCGCACGATTTCCTTGTCCTTGACCGAGCGATAATCTGAAGATCCCTTGCGCTCGGTGGTTGTGACCGTCACAATTTCGTGTCCGATCTCGTTCTCGCGGTCTTCCCAGTTTTTGAACGTCATCGTTTTGATGTCGCTCATTGCGAGCATTGAAAGCCCCGGGTTGCTCGTCTCATCCGGGTGGCGATAATCCAGCGTCAGAATGCGGATATGCTCCACCATCTCATCATCCTGCAAGCGTGAGCGGATGCGCCCCTCGATTTCATCCAGGATCAGGTTGGTGGTGATCACCGTTGGCAGCTTGTTGATATAACGATAATTAATGATCTGGAAGAGTTTTTCCTGGCCCCAACCGGTCGCATTTTGGGTGCCAAAATCGTCCATCACCAGCAATTCGGCGTTACGGATGTCGTTGAAACGCGCCTCGAAGGTTGTCTCCGGGTTGTCGTAAGACATGCGCAGGCTGTCGAGCAAATCTGGCACGGTGATGAACAGGGTTGGTTTACCCCGCGAAACAACCTGGTTGGCGATTGCCGCCGCAAGGTGGGTTTTGCCGCAGCCATAAGTCCCTTCCAGCAAAATCCAGCCATTTAGGTCACGCGCAAAATCCAGGCACCTTTCCATGGCCTTGTGCAGGCTTTCCTGTTCCGGCTGGCTGATGACATTCTTTGCCTTTGGGTTACCTGTTGTCCGAAAATTCTCAAAAGTCAGGTGGCGCAAATGCTCCAGGCTGCTCAAGGCATACAGACGGTTGCGGGCTGTCTCGGCCTTGTCGCTGGCCCGGCAGACGCAGGCTTCTACTTTGCCGAACTTTTCATGTCCCAGCGGCACATCCCAACGCAAATAACCCGCCCCTCGGCAATATTCGCAATTTGGGTCGCCCAGCGGCTCAATCTTGGGCGTCGGGATCGCCTTCGAGGTATTCGGCGAAGGCGCTGCTTCCGTAGCGGTTTGCATTTTTCCCAGCGTCTTTTTGATCTCTTCTTTCATTGCGGCCTCGTTCCTTCCAGCCTTTCAAAATAGCTTCGACATATTTCCAATTGCGGATGTTGCGCTTGAGCGCCTCGCTCATTGCATCTTCGATCCATTCCGCCGAATATTCGTTCTCGGAATCTTTGAGCGCGTCTGCTATCAGCGGCGTCAGTGCGCCAAAATTCTCCTCGTACAAGCGAAAGACATTGGGCACATCCCTGGGCGGCTGGTTGTTGGGATGGGCGGCAGCCGTTAAACGGCCCTTGTTCAGGGCCTCGACCGTTGCCCGGCCCCTGGGCGTATTCAAGGCGAACAGGCCGCCCGCATCATTCTCGGCCCGCAGCAGGATTCCGCGCCGGGTGGCTTTTTCCAGGGCTTCATCCAACCCTTCCGCAGACCACCCGCTCATAAACGCCTCGTCGGAGGCGATATCGCCCCGTGACAGCACCCGCTGCGCGCCCTCCATCTGCTCGATGCGCCAGAACAGATACAAGACGATCTTTAACTCGCCCAGGTCGTCCATCTCTTTCAGCAATTTGCTAAAAAAAGAACTGGGCAGGCGCGTGAAACTTTCGGATGAAGTGAAGCCTTTGAAGTTGGTCATATTAGTAAAACAGGGAGCCTCAAGTCCTGAGCGGAGCGAGGCGTAGTCGAAGGACGGTTCCTGCGCAGAGTCGCCCTTCGACTACGGCCCTTCGTTTACATTCAGGGCCTCCGCTCAGGGCTTGACATCCTAATGATTAAAATCCACCGTCCGCGTCGCGGCGTTCTCGAACTTGGTCAGGTTGCTACGGAAGATCAGGTCAATCGTCCCGACCGGGCCGTTACGATGTTTTGCCACTTTCAAGTGGGTCACGTTTTGGGTGGCCGGGTCTTTTTCGTCGCGGTAAATGAACATGACGATATCGGCATCCTGTTCCAACGAACCGGATTCGCGCAAGTCAGAGAGCTGCGGCTCTTTATCTGCGCGCTGCTCGACGGCGCGCGAGAGCTGCGCGGCGGCGATCAGCGGAACTTTTAATTCACGCGCCAGTTGCTTGAGCGAGCGCGAAATATACGAAACTTCCTGCACGCGGTTTTCGTTGCGCGATTCGGACGACATCAATTGCAGGTAATCGACAATCACCAGGTCGAGGCCGTACTCCATTTCCAGGCGGCGGCACTTGGTGCGCAGTTGCAATGGTGAGAGCGCTGGGGTATCGTCCAGATAGATGCGCGTATCGCCGAGCACCTCGATGGCGTGAGTAAAGAGCGGCCAGTCGTCCTCAGTCAATTTGCCGTTGCGCAGGCGCTGGCTGTCGATGCCGGTCTGCTGCGAGACCAGGCGCTGTACCACCTGCTCGTTCGACATTTCCAGTGAGAAAATCGCCACCCGTTTCTTGTGCAGCAGCGCGGCATTATTGGCTACGGTCAGCATCCAGGCTGTTTTACCCGCGCCAGGGCGTCCGGCGAAGATCAGCAGGTCAGAGGGCTGCAAGCCGCCGGTCATTTTGTCCAGGTCGGTAAACCCGGTTGGCACACCCACGATTTCATCGCCGCGTCGTGAGAGTTCATCGATGCGGTCGTAAAAATCGCTCAAGACCGAACGGATGGGCACGACCTCGTGACGTAGTTTGCGTTCCGAAACGTTGAAGATCGCTTTTTCGGCCTCGCCCATCACCGTGTCAATGGGCGTGGCTTCCTGGTAGGCCAGGGTGGCGATCTGGTTGGCTGCGGCCAGCATTTTGCGCCGCAGCGAGGCGGCTTCGATTAACTTGCCATAGGCCTCGGCGTGCAGCGTGGTCGGCACCTGGTTGAGCAGGGCCGTCAGATAGGCTGCGCCGCCGATCTCTTCGAGCCGGTTCATGCTTTCGAGCGTATCGTTGACCGTCAGGAAGTCAATCGGGATACGTTTCTCATGCAGGCTGGTAAAAGCCTCCCAGATGAAACGCAGGCGGTGCAGGTAGAAATCATCCGGGTTGAGAAACTGCGCCAGGTCGTAATAGATTTCAGGGTTAATTAAAACCGCACCAATGACCGCTTCTTCCGCTTCGCGGCTGTGCGGCATTCCGGCAGTGGTGGTTTCGGGGGCGGGCAGGAAATCATTCATAGTCTATGTTTTTTTGGGAGAAGTCGAGCAAAAAAGGCACGTCCGAGTTAGTTATACCCTGCCGTGCCCATTTTGTGTATTGCTTTTATGTATCTAATTACTCTTGGTCATCTTTCTTTTCTTCATCGTCCTTCGGCTTGTCGAGCTTGCTCAAAAAATCCTCGAAAATCGACAGGCGCGAGGGATCTTCCATGTTGAAAGGCTTGTTGCCTTCGCTCCCGGCAGGGATCGCGGATGTTCGTTCTGTCGGCCCCGATAATTGGGTGCCCTCGCTGCGGATGTCTTGCTCCGGAATGATCCCGGCTGTATCCATCACCGATTCATGCACCAGGATCGATACCCGCGCGCGAACGGCCAGGGCAACAGCGTCAGAAGGGCGGGAATCGATATTGAGTGTGCGTCCGTCCGCGGTTTGGGCAACGATATTGCCAAAAAAAATATCATCACGCAGGGCGATGATCTCGACTCGTTTGATTTGTGCATCAAAGATACCAAATAAGTTTTTGAGCAAGTCATGGGTCAGCGGGCGTGCCATTTCGATTTCCTGTAAGGCAACGGTAATTGCCTCGGCTTCATAAGGCCCGACCCATATGGGCAGGTAGCGTTCCGAATCGACCTGACGCAAAACCACCAGGCGTTGGGGCGACATCAGGCTAACTCGTACACTATCGATATGGACTTCAATCATCTCAGTCATGGCGACTCCTGTAAGTTTTTTTATTTTAGCATACCGCAGGATGAATTTGGGCAAAAATTGCAGAAAATAACGGATTTCTTACACGGGCCAGATTTACAGCCCGCGTGGTTGATGCAACGGGCAGTATAATCAGGCCATGCCTATTCGAATCCTTGCCCCCCAGGTTGCTGCGCTAATTGCCGCCGGTTAAGTGGTCGAACTCGCGGCCTCGGTTGTCTAAGAACTGGTCGAAAACGCGCTCGATGCAGGTGCGCGCTCCATTGGCATCACCATCAGCCAGGCGGGCCGTGCCTTGATCGAAGTATCTGACGATGGAAAGGGCATTCCCGCTGGCGAATTGTCTCTGGCGGTCGAACGTCACGCCACCAGCAAGCTGCAAAACGCCGATGACCTGTTCCAGATCGGCACACTCGGCTTTCGCGGCGAGGCCCTGGCTTCCATTGGGTCGGTGTCGCGGATGACGATTACCAGCCGCACGGCGGATTCTGCCGCCGGGGCGCGGGTTCGCATTGAAGCGGGCATTCCCGGCGTGGTTGAACCGGTTGGCGCACCGCAAGGGACGCTGGTGCGCGTTGAAGACCTGTTTTTCAACGTCCCGGCCCGGCTCAAATTCTTAAAGCAGGATGTGACCGAGCGCCGCGCCATCGACGGGCTTTTATCGCGTTACGCCCTGGCCTACCCGCAGGTGCGCTTCCGTTTCGTTAGTGATTCTACGCCGGTGCTGCAAACCAGCGGCGATGGCGACCGCCGCGCGATCCTGGCCACACTTTACGGGGTCGATGTTGCCAGGCAAATGCTCGAAGTGCTGGCCGAAGAAGATGGTTCTTCGACAGGCTCAGGACAGGCCATGCGTCTGATGGGTTACATCAGCCCGGCATCATTAACCCGCTCGAACCGCAAGGAAATCACCTTTTTCATCAATGGCCGCTGGGTCTCTGATACACCCTTGACCCAGGCCATCATCCAGTCCTATCACACCCTGCTGATGGTTGGGCGTTTTCCGTTGACGGCCCTGTTCATTGAAATCGATCCGGCCGAGGTGGATGTCAACGTTCACCCGGCCAAAGCCGAAGTCCGCTTTCGCAGCCAGGATAAAATCTTCAGTTTTGTCCAGCGTTCGGCCCGGCGCGCGCTGTTGGCCTATTCGCCTGTCCCGCTCATGCCGCCTGCCCAAAACCTGTGGGGAAGCGGTCAGTCTTTAGCATCCAGTGGACAGTTTTCGGGTGGGGCGCAAGGCGTCGGCCTGGAATGGTCAATTGCGCACGATAACGTGAATACAGAAGGCAGAGTGCAGAATGATGAATCTGAGACTATGCCGCAAGGAGATATTCAGCATTCTGCATTCAGCAATCTGCCTTTGCTTCGCCTGGTCGGCCAAATTGGCGCTTCGTACCTGGTGTCCGAAGGGCCAGATGGCCTGTACCTGATCGACCAGCACGCCGCCCATGAGCGGATACTATTTGAGAAGTTAATGTTACAACGCGCCCAGCAGAATATCCCCTCGCAGACCTTGTTAACGCCCGAAGTGGTGCATCTGCCGCCGGCGAGCGCAAGCCTGATCCAGGAACAGTTGCCGGTATTGCAGAAATTTGGCTTTGATATCGAACCTTTTGGCCCTGGGAGTTTCCAGGTGCGCGCCATGCCGGTTTTATTCTCCGGCAGCGATCCGGCGGCAGCCTTGCGCGCCCTGGTCGAAGATTTTGAAGAGGACGAATCGCCATTGCAGGCAGAGATCGAGGCCAAAATTGCCGGGCGGGTCTGTAAACGCCTGGCGGTCAAGGCCGGACAGGCGCTTTCGCTTGAAGAGCAGCGCGCCCTGCTCGAAAATCTGGAAGCTTGCGAATCGCCGCGCACCTGTCCGCATGGCAGGCCAACAATGATCCATCTTTCCGTTGATGTTTTGGAACGTCAATTTGGGAGACGTGGAGCGCGTTAAATCAGCACCCCGTAAGTTTTGATGGCGCTAATTGCGCGGCAGGCTGATTGAGAACTGGGTACCCTGGCCCAATTTGCTTTGCACCGCGATGCGCCCACCGTGTCCCTGGATGATGCCTTTGCAAATCGAAAGGCCCAGGCCGGTTCCAGTGATTTTTTCACTGGCGCGCACGCGATAAAATTTTTCGAACATGTGGGGTAATTCATCATCGGGGATACCCATGCCGGTATCGACAAAGAATAGTTCCCATTCGCTTTCTGCCAGGCGGGCTTTAATAATGATTTGGCCACCAGGACGGTTGTACTTAATCGCGTTGCTGATCAGGTTGAGCGCAACCTGTTTTAATTTATCACGATCTGCCTGGATATCAGGAGTGTCGTTTGGAATTTCAATCCGAATGCTTATCCGGCTTTCATCGATCTTGGCCTGCATTACGGATACACACTCTTGCAGCATCTGAACTAATGAAAAGGATGACTTGTGGAACTGCACACGACCAGATTCGAGCCTGGCCAGGTCCAGGAAGGAAGATGTCAGTGTTGTCAGACGCATCGTCTCGCTCTGAATGTTCAGAACAATCTGATGTGCTTGTTCAGGAGAAATTTCAGGGCGCAGTAGGAGATAACTGGCAGTATTGATGGATGCCAGCGGGTTGCGCAACTCATGAACAAACTCGGCGATTAGGTCCGACTGTTGAAAGAGGCGGGTGTTCTCAATCGCAACTGCGGCCTGCGCGCCCAGAACCGTTAGCAGGCTTTCATCTGCTTCGCTGAATTCTCCCTGTTGTTTGTTCAGTACTTCAAGCACACCGACAACTTTATCTTTGGTGATTAGCGGCACACCCATGATGGATTGGGTTGCGAAGCTGACAGTTTTGGCGACGGTTTTGAAGTAGCGCTGATCTTTGTTGACATCGCTGATGCGCACGGCCTGTCGGTTGGTCACAATCCAACCAGCAATACTGTCCATTGGCACGCTAATGCCGCGCATGAGCGGGTCCATGTTTGTGGCGGCTTGGAAGTAAAGCTGCTTCCCGGCATCGTCATAGAGCAGGATGGAGGCGGCCTCAGAACCGCTGATGTCTCTCGCGGCTTCGATGATTCGGTTGAGAAGCAGGTCAAGATCGAGGGTTGAGGCCAGGTCGCGCGAGATTTCTATCAAGCGACGATAAAGTTCAAGATTGGATCCGTTATCTGTCATGGGTTTAGTGTGTGTTGTGCAATAGCCGGTACGATTTGAGCAACATCTTCATAGATGTTGATATCTGCCCGGACGCTAATGTAGGTGGGCGTATTATTGATAATGATCAGGTGTGCGCCGCGATCGATGGCTTGCATTGGCAGGCCCGCCACGGGCAAAACTTCAAGTGAAGAGCCAATAACCAGCATCAGGTCGCACTTGCGTGTTTCGGCCTGAGCTTCATACCAGGCCTTTTGGGGCAATTGCTCGCCAAAGAGAATCACATCTGGCTTCAGGATCGCGCCGCAGGACGGACAATACGGCAGCAAATTATGTTCAATGAAAGCGGCCAGGTAATCCTGGTATCCAAATTTTTTATAGCATTGAGTGCAGGTCAGGGTCGCCAGGGTTCCGTGCATTTCTATAACCCGTGTTGCTCCTGCTTTTTGATGCAAGATATCGATGTTTTGAGTAATGATCGTGTTCAACCTGCCGCTTTTTTGTAACGCGGCCAAAGCGAAATGAGCATCGTTGGGTTGGGCTTCGAGAATTGAATTGACCAAGGGCCGAAACCAGGCGAAAAATTTTTCAGGATGAGTGCGGAAGGTGGACTGGGATGCCACCTCGAGCGGTTCATCTTTGGCCCATAAGCCTTTGCCCTCGGACCGAAAATCCGGTATTCCTGATGATGTCGAAATCCCGGCTCCTGTCAGTGCAACGATATGCTTTGCCTGGCGTATGAGTGCAGCAGCGTAATCGATCGCTTCCAGGGTCGAGCCGGATAAACCTATCATTTTTCCTGAGTGGGGCTTAAATTGCGACTGATAATTTTATTGCTCAGCCCTGTATATTGCTGGTTGGTAAGGCTTTCCGGTTGAACAAGGACCGCCGTATTCTGTAAACGGATCGCCTGTAAGAGCAGCTCCGGCGCTGGGGTAAAGGTTGTTTCAATCGGGTATTGGATCTTATCCTGAACTTGCGGCACGGAGAGTTGGGATTCGGAACGCAGGCGATAATTGACGGCCAGATGAATTTTTGAATTGTCTAATCCCAGCTTGACAAGATCGTCGATTAAGGCGCGGGCATGGATGATCGGATTGGTAAAAGGTTCTGTAACAACCAAAATCTCATCGAAGGCAGGCACTAATTTTTGATTGAGTGTTGTCAGCCCACAGCCCAGGTCTACGACAACAAATTTGGCCATGAATTTCATACGGGTCAGGATTGCCTGGAAAGCCTGGATGTTTTCTGTCAGGATGGCCTCGCGTGGCTGCGCCGAAGCGCACAGGATTTTCAATCCGGACGGGTGTTTGCTGATTTTTTCTTTGATGGCTTCGCGGGTGATTTCTTTTGCCGGCATGTTCAACAGTTCGGTCAGTCCCTGAGGCTTGGGCAAGTTCAGGTCGCCTACCAGCGTGCCCTGGCCGGGGCGAAACTCTGCCAGGATGACAACGGATTTGCTGGCGCGCTCCAAACTCGAAGCCAGGTTTACCGCAATGGTTGTGGCGCCCAGCCCGCCGCGTGTGCCAAGCACCCCGATTGTGCAGGCTGGTTCTTCACTTACAGGGCTGGTCGGCGGGTTGACCTTTCCTTTCGATGAGCGGGCCAATAATGCCTTGACATGGGCTTGCAACTCGGCGGGGTGAGTGGGCTTGGTCAGGTAATCATCTGCGCCTGCTTCGAATCCGGTTACTTTGTCGTCCAATTGGCTTTTGGCGGTAAACATCAGGATTGGGATATCAACCGTCTTGGGGTTTGCACGCAGGTGGCGGGCCACCTCGTAGCCGTCCATCTGCGGCATCATCACATCCAGCAAAATCAGGCTGGGAATTTCTGCCAGTGCCAAGTCTAGCCCTTGCTGTCCGTTGGATGCAGCGATGATCTGGAAACCTTGTTTTTGCAACATCATGCCAACCAAGCGTAATGTATCTAGATCGTCATCGATGATCAGAATTTTTTCAGGCATAGTGTATTTTTCCCTGTTGTGAGTTGCGAGTGTAAACACAGTTTAGCATTAAGCCAGCATTCAATCAAGTTCTGTGGTTTGATGTATAATACTCGTCCAACCATTTTGGGGATGACTGGCTTCGACAGGAGAGGCTGGCTCCGGAATGCGAGCCGAGAGGCGCCGACCTCGATAACTCAGCGCAAAAAATCAAGTGCCAACCGCACTTCCTACGCCGCTATGCCCCTCGCTGCCTAATCCGCAGTAGAGAGTTAACCGGTCCGTCCCCAAGGGGACGGCGTCCACCGCTCCCGTCCCCATCCCGGAGAGCGAGTGGGCGTCAAAAAGGGTGGGTGCCGCGTCTGACGGTCACGCATGACGCGAAAGAGGGCCTTCGGGCCTGAGTGAATGGTCGCAGGTGGTTTTGCCGATTGAGCAGCCTGTGGCGACACGCGTCAACCGGCTACGCTCGTAGATGTCCGCGGGTTGAATCTTTTGGACGCGGGTTCGATTCCCGCCATCTCCACTCTTGAAAAGCACGCCAAAAGGCGTGCTTTTTGCTTGGCAGCGAGTTGATAGTTGCACGCTTATTAACACAAAGATTTAATATCAATTTTGTCCGATTGTGCTAAAATGACTCTTAATATTCTTTCAATCTCAAAAGGAGAGAGTCATGAAAGGTTTGCGTCTGTTTGCTTTAATTGCAAGTTTTATTTTGATTGTTAGTTTGGCTTGTAGTTTTGGTAATGTGTCTACTCCCCAGCCTGACTCACCATCCGAACCTCCTGCTGCGACGCCTGAGACGCAATCTGGAAGCGGCGGGATCAGTAATCTGGATAACGTCAAAAACGCTGTGGTTCAGATTGAGGCTGTAGGGACATTTATCGATCCTCAGTTTGGCTTGGTTGTGAATGGCGCTGGCCGAGGCTCGGGTTTTATTATTGATCCGTCAGGTATTGCTGTTACCAATAATCATGTTGTCACAGGTGCTGCCACCCTTAAGGTATGGATTGATGGGGAGCAGCGCAGCGCCCGGGTTTTGGGCGCATCTGAATGCGCGGACCTGGCTGTCATCAAAATTGATGGCGCTGATTTCCAGTACCTGAACTGGTACGATGGGCAGGTTTCCACCGGCATGGAAGTGTTTTCTGCTGGTTTCCCGCTTGGTGAGCCTCAGTTTACGCTTACCAAGGGCATTATTTCTAAAGAGAAGGCTGATGGACAAACCGACTGGTCTTCTATTGATTATGTTTTGAGTCACGATGCCACGATCAACCCTGGCAATTCTGGCGGGCCGCTTATTTCTTCAGATGGGCAGGTTGTGGGCGTTAACTACCGTTCTCGCCCTGACTTTAACCAGTATTTTGCCATTGACCCGAAAACCAGCCAGTCAATCATTGCCCAACTACGAGAAGGCAATGATGTTCAGTCTATTGGCATCAATGGTGTTGCTGTTGTTGCCGAAGATGGTTCTTTGTCTGGCATTTGGGTTTCCTCGGTAAAATCTGGCTCTGCTGCCGACAAAGCGGGTGTCAAAGCCGGCGATATCCTTTATCAGATGGAAGGCCTCGTGCTGGCGACGGATGGCACAATGAAAGATTATTGTGACATCTTGCGTTCGCACAATTCATCAGATACCTTGTCTCTGACTGTGATTCGCTATGCAACCTATGAAATTCTTGAAGGCCAGCTGAATGGACGGACGCTTGAAGCTACCGGCTACTTTGGTGATTCCGGTACTGGTAGTACTGGCAGCAGTGGTAGCACAGGTGGTAGTGCATCCGGTCAGGAATTCTTTGTTGAAGAATTTGATGTTGACCCGCAGTGGTACTATGAAGTTATTCTTGGTAACGATAATTCTGATGCAGAACAGGCTACGTATTCCTTTGATTTTGGCAAGATGATTTTTGATATTCTTGGCAAACAGCTTTATGCCTACTATATCTATGAAGGTCAGCAATATGAAGATGTTCGCGTTGACATCAGCGTGGATAACCGTGGTGTAAATTCGCAGCAAGTCAGCCTGATTTGTCGTAGTAGCGACGAAGGTTGGTATGAATTTGCAGTGCAGAGTGATGGTTTGTGGGAACTTTATGCGATAAGTAATGGTTATAACCGCATTGCTAACGGCGGCTCCACTGCTGTTAAGCAAGGTAAAGCTGTCAATCAGTACACTTTTAGTTGCGACGGTGAAAAACTTTCCTTCTTTATCAACGGTGTTGAGCCCAAGGGTAGCCCTTATATGGAGCGCAAATACGCTCTCCGTCGTGGTAGCGTTGGCTTTGCAATCTCATCGCTAAATGTAACTCCGGTCAATATGGAAGTGGATTGGTTCGAAGTTTCACAACCCTGATCTTGAACCTTGTTTTTTCTTTATCAGCCCGCCCTAGCCAGGACGGGCTGATGTCTTTGTATGCAATTTCTACACCTCGTTAACGTGATTCTTGCATTTATCGATTATCTTATAGGAATACTATAAACAGATATTTGCTTGAAGGAGAATTTGCCACAATGGGAAAAATCATCGGAATTGACCTCGGAACAACCAACAGTGTGGTTGCCGTTATGGAAGGCGGCACGCCAACTGTTATTACCACCGCTGAAGGTGGACGACTGTGCCCGTCAGTTGTCGCTTTTAATAAGAGCGGTGAACGCATGGTCGGGCAGACTGCCAAACGCCAGTCTGTCATCAACTCTGAAAATACAATTTATTCCATTAAGCGCTTCATGGGACGTCGTTACGACGAGGTCGAAAGTGAACGCAAGATGGTTCCTTACCAGGTTATAGAAGGCCCCTCTGACGATGTGCGTGTCAAAGTCCCGGCCACGGGGCGCGAGTACAGCCCGCAGGAAATCAGCGCCATGGTGCTGGCAAAACTCAAAGCGGATGCCGAAGCTTACCTTGGCCAGGCTGTGACTCAGGCGGTTATTACCGTACCGGCTTACTTCAACGACAACCAGCGCCAGGCTACCAAAGACGCCGGGCGGATCGCCGGCTTGGAAGTGCTGCGCATTATCAACGAGCCGACCGCTGCTGCCCTGGCTTACGGCCTCGACAAGAAGAAAAATGAAACCATCCTGGTATTCGACCTGGGCGGAGGCACCTTTGATGTTTCCATCCTTGAAGTGGGCGAGGGTGTCATCGAAGTGAAAGCCACCAATGGCGATACTCACCTGGGCGGCGACGACTGGGATCAAAAGATCGTTAACTGGGCCGCCGATGAATTCAAGAAGCAGGAAGGTATCGACCTGCGCCAGGACCGCCAGGCCCTGCAACGTTTGCGTGAAGCATCCGAAAAGGCAAAAGTCGAACTCTCCAGTATGATGGAGACCGAACTTAACCTGCCTTATATCACGGCCGATGCCAATGGCCCCAAGCACATGGTCTTGAAGTTGTCCCGCGCTAAATTCGAGCAGATGACAGAAGACCTGCTCAAACGCTGCGAAATTCCCTTCTCGAACGCGCTAAAGGATGCCAGCCTTCGCTCCGGTGACTTGAACGAAGTCGTCCTGGTTGGCGGTTCCAGCCGTATGCCAATGGTGCAGGAACTTGTCCGCCGATTGACCGGTAAAGAACCCAACAAATCGGTTAATCCCGATGAAGTTGTCTCTATTGGCGCAGCCATCCAGGGCGGTGTGCTTGGCGGTGAAGTCCGCGACATCCTGCTGCTGGATGTGACCCCGCTCTCCCTGGGTGTCGAAACCCTGGGCAGCGTGATGACCGTCATGATCGAGCGCAATACCACCATTCCGGTCAAGAAGAGTGAAACCTACTCCACCGCGGCGGACAGCCAGACTGCGGTTGATATTCACATCCTGCAAGGCGAACGCCCGATGGCGGGCGATAATATGAGCCTGGGCCGTTTCCGCTTGGACGGCATTCCCCCGGCGCCGCGCGGCGTCCCGCAGATCGAAGTGACTTTCGACATCGATGCCAACGGCATCCTTAATGTTGTTGCCAGGGACAAGGCCAGCGGCAAAGAGCAAAAAGTGACTGTTACTGCTTCGACCAACCTGAGCAAGGAAGAGATCGAACGCAAGGTGCAGGAGGCCCGCCAGAACGAGGCTGAAGACAAGAAGCGCAAGGAAGCCATCGAAGTCAAAAACCAGGCCGATAACCTGGTCTATCAGACCGAGAAAGCCCTGCGCGACCTGGGCGACAAAGTTCCTGCTGCTGAGCGCGGTAACATCGAAGGAAAAGTTTCTGAGTTGAAGCAAGCCTTGCAGGGCGATGATCTTGAGCAAACCAAGAAGCTGACCGAAGAAGTTCAACAGGCTTTCTACGCCCTCAGCCAGCAGCTCTACGCTCAAGACGGGCAGCAGCCTCAGCCTGAAGGTGGCCCGGCTGCCCCGCCCCCCGGTGGCGATGATGTCATCGATGGAGAAGTAAAAGAGTAGTTTGCTACTTCTTTTGCAAAACTGCCAGGATGCGCGTCGCAAATAAAAGCGGCAGCCAATCCAGCGCGTTGTCCAGCTTTTGCATCAGCGGATACCACCCATCCGGGTACATCTGTGGCTTCGAATAGCCCCCGGTGGCCACATACGAAATCGCTGAAAAACGTTTTACCGTTACCAAATTCCAGCCGTCCAACAACGGCTGGAATTTTTGATTCCCGAAAATCCGCCCGGCGTTGCCCTGGGCCGCGTAGTAATCGCTCTCGGTTACAGACCAACCTGCCGGGGCCGACCAGGCGATCTCATCGCGCAGCGCCACCGGCTCGTGGTGCAGCAGGCCAAACGTCACGAGGCCCAACAGGCTGAGCGCATACGGATCGAAAACCAGCACGCGCCCGCCGGGTTGCAGAACCCGCCAAAACTCTGCCAGCGCCGTGCCGGGGTGACGCAGGTGATGGAAAACATCGAACAGCACCAGATCGCTGACGCTTGCATTTGCAAAGGGCAGGGCATAGGCATTCTGGACAATATCCAACCAGGGGTTGGGGAACAGGTCCGTTCGCAGGCAGTTCGGGATGACTTCCTTGATGTTGCCGATCCCCGAACCCAACTCGACCACCAGCGGCGCGTCCAGGCCCGAAAGGTGGGCCGCGATTTGCCGGTGAAAACCGCGATAAATCTGGCGCAGGAGCGGTTTCTTCTCCCAAAAGGAGTAATTCAACAAAATTTCGTCTTGATGGCGTTCAATTGTCATGCGCCAATTGTAACGGATTGGTATAATTTCGGCATGATTTCTCCATCTCAGAGTACTTTTTGGCGTGTCATCCTGGGTTTCACTTCGCTGCTGGCCGCATTTGCGCTGGCCGACATCTTCCAACTGGCTGAAAAACTGCAAGTAAACCCATTCGCGAGCAAAACCATTTTGGGGATGCTGGCCTTTTTTGCGCTGACGATTTTTCTCGCTGGCGGCGCGCTCATACTCACCTTGACCGGCCACCGTCAAAAAATATTCTCCACGCTCGAAGTCTCCACCCGGCTGGCTGGCTGTTTCCGTTTCGCCGCCATCCTGGCCTTCCTGGCGATTTTGCTGGCCTTTCCGATCTTGTATGCGCTGCCCGAATTTCGACAACTCTTCGGTGGGAACGGCATTCGCTTCTTTATCTTCTGGCTGCTTGCCCTGGCCGGGATGAATTGCCTGAAAACCACCCGCCCTTCTTTCACCTTTGCCGCTGCCCTGGCTGCGATGCTCATTTTGCAATCAGCGGTTAACCTGGCGGCCTCGTATCTGCCAGCGATTACCGATTATCCGTTTGCAATGGGCTGGTCTGAGACAAGCCGCTTTTATTTCCCATCCTTGTTTTTCTCCGAAAAAATCTACGGTCAGAACTATCCCTGGCCGATTTTGCATCCCAGCCTGCACCTGTTGCTGACCCCGCCTTACTGGTTCGAGGCGCCACTCTGGCTCCACCGCGCCTGGCAGGTGGGGATCCGTTTTCTGATGGTTGGGCTGATCGCCCCGGCCCTGCTCTCACGCTTTGGGCGGACTCGCAGCCGCGGACTGTACTGGTTGGCCTTTGTTTGGATATTTGTCTACCTGTTCACCCTGCCGCTCTACCTGCATCTGCCGCTGATGGTGTTCCCGCTCCTGTGGCTTTTTCGCGCCGAGGACGACCGCCGCACCTGGATACTGCTTTTCCTGACCTCGGTTTGGGCCGGCCTGAGCCGCCTGAACTGGTACCCCATGCCTGGACTGATCCTTTCCGTGTTGTGGCTGCTGGAGAGCGGACGAAGGACGAAGGACGAAGGACAAAAGGCAATGGTTGTCGAGTTGCTCAAGCGGTTCTGGCGACCTGCCGCCTGGACAGTTTTTGGCTCACTTGTGGCGTATGTCGTTTCGCAGCTTTATATTTCCCTTTCTGGCAACCAGCCGGGAGATTTCTTCACCAGTATTTCTTCTGACTTGCTCTGGTATCGCCTGTGGCCGAATGAAACGTATCAACTGGGTGTTCTGCCGGGAATTCTGCTGCTTTCGCTGCCGTTGTGGGCCTTGATTGCAGTTAAGGATTCCATCGTCTCCCGGCGTTGGAGCGAACATCGGAAGCTGTTTGACTCCGTTATGTTTTTTGCCATCCTGCTGGTTCTTTTCGTTGGCGGGATTTTCGTAAGCATGAAGATTGGCGGTGGGGCTGATCTTCATAACATGGATGCCTATGCTGTGATGCTCTTGATCGTGGCCGCCTACGCGTTTTTCCGGGCTGAGAAGCCGATTCCGTGGCAGGTGGTTGCGCTGCTCGTGCTGGTCCCGGCCTGGTTTGCGCAACAGCCCAGCAGCGGCGTAGCGCGCTACGCCAAGGCGACGAGTCAGGCCACTTTAACGGCCATCCAGCAGCGGGTGGATGCGACCGAGGGTCAAATCCTGTTCATTACCCAGCGCCATCTGATCGCGATGAAAATGCTCGAGGTTGTGACTCTCATCCCCGAATATGAGCGCGAAGACCTGATGGAAATGGCAATGGCGAATAATGTTGGCTATCTGGAGCGTTTTGAACAGGATATTGTCCGCCAGCGCTTTGCAGTGATCGTGGTTGACCCGCTTAAGTTCAACCTGTTGGGCAGTGATTATGCCATGGGCGAGGAAAACAACGCCTGGGCGCGATGGGTGGTCAAGCCGGTGTTGTGCTGGTACCGGGAAGATGAAACCTTCCCCGCAGACCGGGTCGTGATTTACGTCCCGCGCGAGGAAGGCAAGGATTGCCCAACGGTGGGAGATTAAGCGGGTTGCAGTTTTAGCACGGCACAGCCGTGCGGGGCGACATCGGCTTTGAATTCGGTATCGGATGTGCCCTGATCCTGGTGCGCCCACAGATCGCGGATGGTGTAGCGCCCGCTGATTTCCAGATCAGACCAGTGTGCGCGCACCGTTTGCTGTTTCTCGCCGCGATTGAAGAAGGCAACGCCCAGGCCGCCCTCAGCGAGCGGTTTCTTCCAGATTTCGGTCTGACCGTGCCGGCAGGCGCGCCAGCCCTGTTTGCCGAGCGGATCCTGGTTAAGCGCGATTACTTCTTCATTGGTCAAAATCTCACAGGTGGCGGCGTCCATGTTGGCAATATCGCAGCCGATCATCAGTGGGGCTGCCAAAAGAGACCACAAGCTGAAATGGGTGCGGTATTCAGTATCGGTGCAGCCCGCGCCGAAGATTTCGCGGCTTGTGCCGCGCAGGCCGACGACGAGCATATCGGGGTCGTTCCAATGGCCGGGGCCGGCGTAAGATTCAAGCCCGCGCTGCTGCTCGAAGCCGATTGATTCGATGCCGTATAGAATTCCCCAGTTGTTGTGAACATCCTTCCACGAGTCGCCAATGTCGCCGGTGGTGCGCCACAGGTTGCCGCCGACTCTTTCGCCCCAGCGCCAGGGACTGTGATGCCCCCATTCGCAGATCGAGAAGACGATATCGCGGCGGGTGGCGCGCAAGGCCTCGGCCATGCGTTTGTAACGGTATTCGGCGTTGGCGCGGGTGTCCTCGGCGTGGCACCAGTCATATTTGAGATAGTCGATTTCCCATTCGGCAAAGGTGCTGGCGTCGATTTCTTCATTGTCCTGGCTGGCAGGACGGCCCCCGCAGGTGAGCGGCCCTGCGTCGGAATACATGCCGAATTTCAGTCCGCGCGCATGGATGTAGTCGGCGACGGCCTTCATGCCTTCAGGAAATTTCTGCTTATCGGGGAAGAGTTTGCCATCCGGGCCGCGTCCGCCGTGCCAGATATCGTCGATGATGATGTACTCATAACCGGCATCTTTTAAGCCGGACGAGAGAAAAGAATCGGCGGTTTGCTTGATGACTTCGGCATTGACGGTGGCGCCGAACATATTCCAGCTGTTCCAACCCATGGGGGGTGTTGGTGCGAGGGTCATAGCGTTTCTCCTAAAGAGTCTTGCCGGGGTAAGTGGGTTGGTTGGTCTCGACCAGGGTGTGTTGTCGAAGCCAATCACCCTGACAAGCCCGGGAATAAAAGTGCGGCTGGGGTTGCGTTCCGCGCCCGTGATTCAGTCGATGGCGAAGCGCGTGTGGGATTTTAGGAATAAAGCCCGTAGAAACTGCTCCATTATACGGGTTGGATGAAGCCGTGACAACCACTCCTGAGTCTTTTCAGCCGGGCGAGATAAAAGAATCGGCGGTTTGCCTGATGACTTCGGCATCGCCGGATCTCAAGAAGGAGATGCGTTCTCTCGCCGGGGCCTGTTTTCCATTATATAATCAATGAAACATTGCAATTCCCGGGCTACTTCTCCCTAGATGAACCCTTTTTTAGCCGAATTCACGACTAGGGAGATTGCCAGAAACCAGAAACGCTCATTTTAAAGCGCCCTGTGCAGGCGTTGCTATATTTTGTTTCCCCCGCCTATCGAAAGCCTTTCCCATGACTTTCCCAACCATTCCTCGCGCCGAACTCGATAAATATCTCTCGATCCACGCCTTGCAACAGCCGGGGCGGCCGGACGATAAAACGCCCTTCAAGCAACTGCTGGCTTGGATGGACCAAAAGCAAGGCGGCCAAACCTTGATGGAGCGCAAGTGCCGGCCCGGTGAGATCATTATGCGCGAAGGCGAGCCGGGCGATGTGTTTTACGTCATCCGTTCCGGGCTGGCAGTCATCATCAAGGGCGATCTCGAATCGCCCACCGTGATTGGTTTTCGCTCCACGGGCGATGCGATCGGCGAAATGGCCCTGCTCGAAGATCGTCCACGCTCGGCCACGGTCATCGCCCTCGAACAGGTTTCACTCTGGAGTCTCGGACGTGAGACCTTTCACCAGTTCCTGGCTGAGAATCCGGCGCTCAGCCTGAGCCTGATGAGCATGCTCAGCGGACGCATCCGCGAATCGGACGAGGAACGCCTGCGCGGCTACGTGCGCGAACGCCAGAAGGAAGAAGTGCTCGAAGACCTGGGTAAACTTGCCATTCTCGATCCGCTGACCGGGTTGTATAACCGCCGTTACATGGATGAAATTTTGCGCGATGTGGTCATTTATGCCATCGAACACAACAGCACGGTTGGCGTTCTGATGGCCGATATTGATAGGTTCAAGGAAATTAACGACACTTACGGCCACAAGGCTGGTGACCTGATGCTTCAGGCGGCAGCCGCTGTTTTCAAGAAATGCATCCGCTCTGCCGACAGCGTCTGCCGTTATGGTGGTGAAGAGTTTGCCATTATCCTGCCGGGCGCTTCGATGGCTGTCTTGGCGCGCTGCGCCGAGAAGATTCGCGCCCACTTTGCCGATATGCGTATTTTGCATAACGATAACAGCATCGGCGCTACCATCTCGATTGGCGCGGCCAGTTTCCCCAAACACGGCAAAAATGGCAGCGAAGTGCTGGAGTGCGCCGACCAGGCCCTCTACCAGGCCAAGCGCAGCGGACGCAATCGCACAGTCATTTACCCAAACGAAACCTAAACATTTACAGGAGCCTGCTCCATGACCGACGACCAGCCCTCCCCTCGCCCGCGGCGCACTTTATCCAGTTTATCGAACCTGTTCGATTCGCTCGAAGAACCAAAGCTGGATTCCCTGCGCGACCTGGCCGGGCCGGATGTGTTTTCGGCCAGCGAGACCAAGCCGCTTATCGCCAAGGTTCCTTTCAGGCCCGATGGCAATGCCCTGCGTCTTTCCCCTGAATTGCAGGCTTATCTGCCGCCTGACCTGTGGCGCAAACTGACCAGCGACGCCCCGCGCAGCGGCATTTACATCAACGCCCTCGAGCGGCTCAATTCCCTGCTCTATACCATTTCAACTTACCTGCCCGCTGACCTGGTGCTGGAAAAACTCAACCGCCCTGTGCCCGGCCTGGTGGATGGCAAAATACTGCGCGGCTGCCTGCTCTTTTCGGATGTCAGCGGCTTTACCGCTCTCTCCGAGCGGCTGGCTGCGCTGGGGCCGCAGGGCGCCGAGCATCTGACCGGATTCATCAACCAGTATTTCACCACCATGATCGATATCATCGCCTGGTCGAACGGAACCCTGCTTAAATTTGCGGGCGACGCCACCCTGATCTACTTCCCGCACCAGGAAAACGGCGACCATGCCCGCTGGGCGGCCCGCGCCGGGTTGCGCATGTTGCGCGCGATGGGTGAGTTTTCCAACATCCCCACGCCCCTTGGCTCGGTCTCGCTTTCGATGAAACTCGGCCTGGCTGCCGGGGATTTCCTGGCTGCCAGTATTGGCTCGCCAAAACGCATGGAATATGCTCTGGTGGGTGAAACCGTTTCACAAACCCTGCAAGCCGAGGGCAATTCTGCCTCGGGGCTTCTGGTCATGAACCAGGCCGCCGCCGGGCTTCTGCGCACTGAATATGAGCTGACCGAAGTCAAGCCGGGATTTTTCCGCCTGACGCCCGGAGCCGATAGCGACCTCGACAGCTTCGAGATCCGCCCCGAAAAACGACGCGCCCGCAGCACCATGCCCTGGGATGCCAGCCTGGAAGAACTCAACATCGAGCTGGATAATGCCCTCGGCAAGATCCAGGCCCTGGCGCCTTACCTGGCAAGCGAATTGCTCGACCGCATCATTTCACACGCTTCGCAGCGCCAGGTGCAGAGCGAATACCGCCCAACTGTGGTCATGTTTTGTAATTTTAGCGGGCCTGAAACCCTGCTCAGCCAGTGGGGTGATGCCGGCGCGCAGCGCGTTACCGGCCTGTTGAGCGCCTATTTCAGCGACATGCACGAGGCCATCAGCCGCTTTGGCGGCATTGTCAGCCGCATCGACCCTTACAGCAAAGGCACCAAGCTGCTGGCCCTGTTTGGCGCGCCGGTCGCCCATGAAGACGACCCCCAGCGCGCCGTCAGCGCCGCCCTGGCGATGAACACCTCCCTGCTGGCCCTTAACCGCCGTTGGGCGCAAAAGTTGTCCCGCCACTTGCCACCGGGATTCAGCGACAGCCTGATCCAGCACCGTATCGGCATCACCCTCGGTGAGACTTTCGCCGGGCAGGCCGGTTCCTCCACCCGCCGCGAGTACACCGTCATGGGCGACGAAGTCAACCTGGCGGCGCGCCTGATGAGCGCCGCCGAGCCGGGACAGATCCTGGTCAGCGAACCGGTGCTGGAGCGCGTCAATGCCTATTACGTCACCCGCAAACTGCCGCCGGTGCGCGTCAAAGGCAAGAAAAAGCCCATTCCCATCTTCCAGATCGACGGACCGCGCGAAGACACCCTGCTCAGCCGCATCCAATCGCGCGGGCTTTTCGTCGGGCGCACCGATGAGTTGGGCAAAGCCTGGCAGGCTCTCGAGAGCGCCCGCCAGGGCCAGGGAGGCCTGCTCTACCTGGCCGGGCCGGCCGGAATTGGCAAAAGCCACCTGGCCGATACCCTCATCCGCCAGGCTGTCATCGGCGGCTGGCGCATGGAAGCCTTTTCGTGCCGGTCTTACCAGATGGACGAGCCGAACGCCTGTTGGGCCGGGCTGGTGCGTTCGCTGGCAGGCATGACCCCCCTCGACCATCCCCTCATCCAGGCCGAAAAACTGGAGCGTCTTGGCGTCGAACTTGGCCTGACGCCTGCCCAGCAAGCCGCCCTGACAGACCTGCTCGACCTGCGCCAGGCGCAGCTCTCCGCCGGGGCACAAGACGGCCCCGCTGAAGGGGACGATCTGTTCAACATGGTCAAACAGGGCCGCGCCAGCCGCAAAGCCAGCCGCCTCGATATTTTCGACCAGTTGGGCGGCGTCCGCGCCGCTTCAAGCCGGGATACGGCCCCCGTTCCCGACCGCCAGACCGCTGGTAAACAATCTGCGCTTGCGGCGCTTATAACCGCTTTATCTGCCTCTGCGCCAGTGCTCATTTTTTTCGAAGATGTGCACTGGATGGACGACGCTTCGCGTCAATCGCTGCTGGCCCTGGGCAAGTCGCTGACCTCCCGGCCCGTGCTCTTCCTGCTGGCCGGAAGGCCGCATGAAGGCCTGCCCGAAACCGTGCCCAGCATTCAACTCAAACCCTTCAGCCGTGAAGAGACCAGCGCCATGGCCGCCGCCATCCTGACCGAGGGCCTGACCGACATCATCCACGAGCAGAGCAACGGCAGCCCGCTTTTTGTCGAAGAGATCAGCCGCTGGATCAAGCGCACCCACAGCATCGACCAGGCCGGCCTCAAGAGCGTTCTGCAATCTTCCGACATCCTGCAAAAACTGGTCCTGAGCACTCTTGAGAGCCTGCCTGAAACCCAGCGCGAAGTCGCCCGCCTGGCCTCGGTCATCGGCGTCGAGTTTCGGCGCAGCGATGTGGAAGCCCTGCTGCAAGAGTCCCTTGACCCAGTCTCGCTAACCGGCTATTTGCGCAACCTGGCGCAATCGCGCCTGATCGAACTCAACGAAGCCGGCATCGACCCGCGCTACACCTTTGAGCAGACCATTTTCCGTGAAATTCTGTACACCAGCCTGCCTTTTGAACGGCGGCGCGAACTGCACGCCGTCATGGCCGAACATCTCAAAAACCGCTCCACCCGCCTGCAACTGCGCGACAAAATTGGGGCCTTCCTCGACGAAGCCAGCGACTCGAAACCCCAACGAACTGCCGAAATGCTGGCCTATCACTATGAAATGTCTGCGCAATGGCTGGATGCCGCGCAGCAGTTGAATACCGCCGCCGAGCTTTTACCCCCCGAACCGGGCGGAAGCGAACCGGCTTTTGGCCGGGCGCTGGCGATGCTGGAACAGATTCCACCCGAAGCCGCCGCCGACCCGGCGGTTGGGTTGCAAAAAGCCCGCGCCCAACTTGGGCTGGCAGGATTGTCCCTGCTTCACGGTGACTTGCCCGCCGCAGCCGCCGCCAGCGAAGCGGCCCTATCCGCTGCGCCGCCGGCATCCCTGCCGCTCGAACTTTCCATGCGGCGAATGGCTGTCGTGGCGCTCTCCTGGCCTTCGCAGGGCAAAATGCTCCAGGCCGAAAAACAACTGGAGGGGCTGATCGAAAACCTCCCTGAAACGGAAAACGCCTGGAAATTGCGCAGCTTGCAAGCCTGGCTGGCCTGGCGCGCCGGCCGCGAGGCCCTCAGCCTGGCTGAATCAGCCCGCGAATCGCTGCCCAAAACGGAAGGTGAGTCACAGGTCCGCGTGCGCGCCTTGCTCGAAGACCTGTCCGCGCAGTGGGCGCAAGCCATCCCGCGTTACCAATCTCTGGGCCTGGCCGATTGCGCCGCCCTGGCCTGCATCCGCCTCGGCGATTTGTCCCTGCAAGCCGGGGACTTTGCCGCGGCGGGCGAACAATACGCGCATGCCCACGAGACCTGGCAAAAGACCGCCAGCGCGCCCGGCCGGGCGCTGGCCGCCTACCGCCGCGCCGAACTGGCCTGGCTGGGGCAGGGCGACGCCCGTCAGGCCCTGTCCCTGTTGGAAGAATCCCTTGAGCGGCTGTCGAAATCAGCGCCCGCCCTGCAGACCGGGCCGCGCGTTGTCGTCCAGAACGCCCTGGCGCGCATCAAGAAAAGGCAGCCCGGCCCCTGGGACGCCTGGCACTGGCAGCCCTTTGAAGACCTGGCTTATGTTGGCCTGCTTCTGCCGGTTTTTAAGTAAGACAGAACTTGCGCAAGGCAAACAGGATCGACAGGATTTTCAGGATAAAGCACATAGAAAAACATCCTGCTTGTCCTGTACATCTTGTTGAAGGTTGTATTTTGCGTAAGTCCTATAGGAGATAACCATGAGCGACCTGACCGATATTTTGCAGAAAAACCAGGTGTTCAAAAGCCTGTCGCCCGCTGAAATAGAGACCCTGGCAGGCAGCTTGAAAACCCGTTCGCTGGCTGCCGGTCAGGTGCTTTTCAACCTGGGCGACCCCGGCGAAGAGATGATCCTGGTGCGTGAGGGCAAAATCGCCATTTACATGCCCGATGCAGGCCGTCCTGAAGCCGGCCAGGCCCTGCGCATCTTCAAACCCGGTGAGATTTTGGGCGAAATGGCGCTCATCGACCGCCTGCCGCGCTCGGCCAGCGCTCGCGCCGAAAGCGACAGCACGATTGCCACCCTCGGCCTGGACGACTTTCGCAGCCTGCTCGCCAGCGAGCCGGAAGTTGCCATGAGCGTGATGAGCGGCCTGAGCAGTCGCATCCGCTATACCACCGATTTCATCGGCGAGATCCGTCAGTGGGTCAAACGCCTGGCTGAGGGGAATTACGAAGCCATCCAGGCTCCCGGCGACGTGCAGGATACCTCGCTTTCGGCCCTGGCGGCCGATTTTGTGCGCATGGCGGGCCAGGTGCGGGCGCGCGAAGAAAAATTGAAACAGGAAGTTGCCGAACTGCGCATCCAGATCGACGATAAAAGGCGCAAAGAACAGGTTAATGAGATTACCCAGAGCGATTACTACATCAACCTGAAAGAAAAATTGCGAGCCATGCGCGAAGACGACGATTGACCCCCGCAACCTTGCATATTTGTTAGGAATCCGCATCCTGGCGTTAATAATCCTACCCCCAACCTACAGAACTGTTGGGGGTAACCCTTTTGCGCGGCCTCATTCGACTAATGTTTTAGAATACATAAATTAGTTCAAAATGAGGCAGTATGAAGACAAACCAAGTTTGCGTATCACATAAAAACAATCACAAGCGGGCCTTATCCGCGCTTGCTTTTCTGGTCTTTTCCCTGTTGGTGGTTGGTTGCAGCGACGTTGATGGCGGTAACCTGGCCGGCGGCGCTGGTGTGCAGGAAACCCTGGTGGCCGAGGCCCTGAGCGGCACTCCCGGCGCATCGAATGGGGATGGCGTTTCCACTCCGGAGCCGACAGCCCTGGCGCAGGAAGAGCAGCCGGTTGCCCCGACCGTAGCGGTTGGGCCGGGCGGTCAGATCGCTTATATCGCCAAGACAGATGACGGCAAAACCGAACTCATGCTGGCGAATGCAGATGGCAGCGCTGAAGCACTGGCCCTGACCAATGATGGCGCGCCCAAAGACACCCCGGTCTGCTCGCCCAATGGGGAATATGTTGCCTACGCAGGCAATGTTGACAATAACCTGGATATTTACATGCTGCGCGTCAGCGACCGAAGCCTCACCCGCCTGACCAGTTCTGTCGCCAAAGACGGCTGGCCGAGTTGGTCGCCGGATGGCCGCCTGGTGACGTTTGAATCTTTCCGCGATGGTAACTTTGAAATCTACGTGGTCGATATCCAAAGCGGCATCGAGACCCGCCTGACGAACAATCCCGGCGGGGACGGCCGCCCGACCTGGTCGCCGGACGGACATTGGATTCTCTTCGTCTCGAACCGGGATGGCGGCGCGGATATTTATCGCATGGACGCCGATGGCGGCAATGTTATCCGCCTGACGGTGGAAGCTGCGCCGGATGCCAGCCCATCCTGGTCGCCGGATGGTCAGTCGATTGCCTTTACTTCCTGGCGCGATGGCAACCCTGAAATTTATCGGATGCGCGCCGATGGCAGCGACCAGCAGCGCTTGACGAGCAACAACGCCCGCGACGATTATGCCTTCTGGTCGCCGGACGGGCAGGAAATTCTGCATGTCAGCGGGGAAAGTGGTAAAGAGAACGTGGCGGTGATGGATGCCAATGGCACCAACGCCAGGGTGTTGACGGCTGGGAATGTCTACAACGTTTACCCGGTCTGGTCGCCGGACGGTCTTTATGTTGCCTACCAGGGCAATCGAAATGGCGAGAACACCATCTACGTTATGGACTTAAATGGGAATGTGCTCCACCAGGTTTCCCTGCCCGGCCAGCAGACCACAGAGCCGATCTGGATGCAGCCGTAAAAAAAAATAGTAATCGTTTTGGAATCCCCATAATGGGTCTGCGGTAATTTGTCATTTCGAAGGAGCGTTCCTCAGCGACTGACACCTGCCCCACCTGCACTGCACCGAACGCAGTGCGGTGCAAGTGTGGCGGGCGGCGCCGGGGGAACATCTTCGCCACGACAGCAAAAGATTTCTCCCTGCGGTCGAAATGACAAATGTTTGGTGTATCCCTGAACGATTACAAAAAACACTCTAATACAAAAACAGGGCCATCGTTTCCGATGGCCCTGTTTTTGTATTCCATCAGCCCCACGGTTTGGGGATAACTTCCCACTTCATCAGGATCTCGATCGCCATCCAGGTGATCAGCACGGAGGGGATGGCGCGGCCCCAGGCTTTGGCCCAGTCGCTTGTTTTCCACAGGAAGATGAAGATGAACGGGGTGGAAACCAGGCTTGCGATCAGGATGACCCAGGTCAGCCAGGAATGGACGCCAAAAGCGGGGTTGTAATAGGCGGTCAACTCGGCCATGTGGCCCAGCCAGACGGTCCAGAAAAAGGCCATCGCCGCGCCGGGCGCGTACCAGTGGCGGGCCTCGCCGGGGGCTTGGTAAATGCCGAGGGCCTTTTGGACCCAGATATGAAAGTCGCAGCGTGAGCCGGGCCGCAGGGTCAGGAAAATGGTCAGCACCAGGACAACGCCCCAGATGGCGGGCGATTCGAACAATTCCCCGGCCTGGCCGGCTTCCCCGATGGCGGCCCACAGCAGCAGCCCGGCCAGCCCGCCCAGGGCGGCATCCAGCGCAGGGCGCAGGCGGCGGGCGGCGAGGATCAAGCCGATGGCGACGGCGATAAAAATCCAGAAAAATAGATCTTGCAGGTTGGCGCGGTTGATGGCGCTCATCCAGGCGTGGGCAAAGCCAAAGTTTAGCAGAACGACGAGATAGGCCAGGATTCCGGCAGGGATACGGTTCATGGGATGCTCCTGTGTGTTTAAGATGTTCTTAGTTTACACACAAGAATACACGAAATAACCTGCCATCTTTCCTGTTTTGACAGGAAGTTTGTCACCCGGTTAGCGTTTTGGCTTAAGCCCCAGACCCCTGGCGATGATCGCGTCGAGAATCCGTTTGGGAAGCAATTCCTGCAGCATATTAACGATCGGATTGCCCGGCACAACCGCATAGCGGACGCGCGGATTGGACGTGGTCAGCGCGCGCAGCACCACCTGGCCGACCTTTTCAGGCGGATAGCCGTTGCGACCGCTGTTGATGGCGTATTTTTGAAAGCGCTTGATGGCTTCAACGTACTCGGTATCCTGGTAGGCGGAAAGATCGACTTCATCGGCCTTATCCCAGATCGGGGTGGCGATCGGGCCGGGGCCAACGATGATGACGTCGATGCCGTACAACATCAATTCACGGCGCAGCGATTCTGAAAAGCCCTCCAGGGCGTGTTTGGATGTCGCATAAGCGCCGACGAAGGGTGAGCCGTTCTTGCCTGAAGACGAGCTGATGTTCACGATCCGGCCTGGTTTGCCCTTCAGACTGCGGTCTGCGCCCAACAGCGGCAGGAAGGCCTGGGTGACGACCAACTGCGCGATCAGGTTGACTTCGATCTGTTTGCGAAAATCGGCGATCGGCTGGTGCATCAGCGGGGCTGGCAGGGCGATGCCGGCATTGTTGACCAGCCCGAATAGTGTTTCACCGTTAAGCTGCTCGCGCACGCTTTGGGCCGCGGCCTGGACCCTGGCCTCGTCGGTCACATCGAACAACAACGGGATGAAGCCCGCGCCGAATTCCTTTTTGAGCCGTTCGGCGTCCGTTTCCTTGCGCAGGCTGCCAAAAACGCGAAAACCGCGCTCGATCAGAATTTTCGTAACCGCCCAGCCGATCCCGGTTGAAACACCGGTAACCACCACACTTTGCATAGTTCGCTCCTTTTTTTATCAATAATCCTATCACTGAATACTGATCGTACTCCCTTGAGGGTGTTTCTTCTATCCCGGCTTTCTTGTTACCGGTAAACTATTTTGGCGCAACGCGCGTGTCGACGAGGTAAATATCATAGAACATACTCCCATAGTCTTGGTAATCGTTAAAGGATAGGAAAGTACCGTCAGGCGACCACTTTAAATTATCATACAGGCACCTATAACCATCTATCAGCTCAGGTACTACGGGCGCTAATTGTTCCCAACTTTGCAGGTTGGGGTACTCTATTTGCCACAAACTGCAATCTCTG
>JAKLPV010000152.1 GCA_022013685.1 Anaerolineae bacterium | reverse complement strand
GCATCCAATGGGCCGAACAGCGCCAGGGGCCGGTCAGGCCACGGTTGGATTGGGTGATTGAGAATGTTGGATAAATAATTCTGGATGGGTGACAAGATGTTCCCAAAATATTCTCCTAATAAATTATTGCGATTAGCTTCTCTGGGTATTTGGGGATTTGTTTTGTTATTAATCCTTGAGACGATTATTACTAATGTCAGTATTCAGTTTGAATATCGTTATCACCCATTAATAACTCAATTTTATCTTTTAACAGCTATCTGCCTCGGTATTTGTTTCTTGATTATTGGGATACTTTACACATATTATTCTTGGACTTTAGATGACCAAGATTTTATGGAATGGCAAATCGCTCAACAAATCTCTAAGAAAGGCAAGACAAGAAAAAAATATAATCCTAGATTCTCACATCGAGCGTTTCGGCTTGTAGGCCCATTTGAGTTCATCATTGGTATTGTAATAATTATCTTTGGGTTATTGGCTTAGCAAGGTATTGTTATAGCAAATCTTATGACCATCAAAGATATTCTCGCCAAAATCCCCTATACCGCCGATCTGTACGATGCAATTCGTCCGGTGCGGCCCAAGACGCGTTACAACCTGTCGCAACTGGAGAAGGCTCTCCCGGCGGCGGTCGAGCAAACGCGTCCGTTTGCAGAAAAAGCGCCGAAGGGCAGGAAGATCGTCCTGTTCGCCACCTTGCATTACTGGGTCGAGCAGGCGGCAATCATCGGGCTGGCTCTGCGCGGGATGGGGCATGAGGTCACCATCGCTTATTTGCCCTACGGCGATTGGGATAAGGAAATCAACGGCTTCGACCTGCGCCGTCAGGATCTGTACACGCGGCGGGTCTTGAAGCCGCTCAAGGGGCTGGTGAATGTTGTCTCTCTACTTGATGTCATTGCGAGGGGTGCAGCCCCGAAGCAATCTCCCGTTAAACGGGACTCTGCCAATCGTGAGGAGATTGCTTCGCTCGCTGGGGAACGCTCGCTCGCAATGACATGGTTACAGGGGGCCGTCGAAGCGGCCTCCGCTTTCGACACGATGTACACCCTCCAGGTGGAAGATTTCAACCGGGACTCCGCGCTGTACAGGCTGAGGGTGGTCCGCAACGAGCAGGCCGCTTTGGCGGCGCTGCGCTTATTAGAAGAATCCTGCCCCGAAACGGTGCTTGTCCCGAACGGGCTTGTCACCGAGTTGGGCATTTTCTACCAGGTGGCGCGCCATCTCGATCTGATGACGGTCACGTATGAGTTCAACGACCAGCGCGAGCAGATCTGGCTCTCGCAAAACGAGATTGTCATGCGCCAGAACACGGATGGGCTGTGGGCGGCGAAGGGCAAAACCCCGCTGACCGAGATCGAGCGCGAGCAGATCGCCGGGCTGGAGGATGCGCGCACCAGCGCCAAAAAATATGGCAAGGGCACACGTTTCTGGCAGGATGTGGCCTCAGTCGGCGGCGAGACTTTGCGCGCAGACCTGGGACTCGACGAACGCCCGATCGTTTTACTGGCAACGAACGTGCTCGGCGACAGCCTGACGCTGGGCCGCAACATCTTTACCGCTTCGATGGCCGAGTGGATCGAGAAAACGGTCCAGTATTTCGCGGGCCGGCCTGATGTGCAGTTGGTGGTGCGCATCCACCCTGGCGAACGCCTGATGAAGGGTCCCTCGATGCTGGGCGTGATCGAGCGTGCTGTTCCGAACAGGCCGCAGCATTTGCACGTTATCCGCGCGGATGAGAAGATCAACACCTATGACCTGATGGAAATCGCCGGTCTGGGGCTGGCCTACACAACTACGGTCGGTATGGAAATGGCGATGCGCAACGTGCCGGTCATCCTGGCCGGACAGACGCATTACCGCGGGCGCGGCTTTACTTACGAGCCGGCCACTTACCAGGAATATTTCGGCCTGCTCGATACCCTGCTGGCCGATTTCCCCGCCCAGCGCCTGGAACAGGAACAGGTTGAAGCGGCCTGGAACTATGCCTATCGCTTTTTCTTCGACTTCCCGATCGCCTTCCCCTGGCGGCTGATGAAGTTCTGGCAGGATCTTGAAGCCTGGCCCCTGAGCCGGGTACTCTCCGAGGAAGGCCGGGCCGAGTTCGGCAAGGCGTTTGATTATTTGGCCGGGGAACCGGTTATTTGGTAACCGAGGGTCGAGTAGCCGATGATTTTCGGCATATCGAGACCCGGAAATGGTGGTTTCGATACGGGCAGGAGAACACTGCCCTACTCAACCATCATTTCCTACATAGTTCAAAAAGAGTAAATTCATAATGACTGACACCAAACAAAAAGTACGCGAGTTCTACGATGAAATTGGCTGGCAGCAGGAAGCGGACGGCAACTATCAGAACGCCCGCTACGAAGACCTGCGCCCGGTCTCGGCGGAATACATCCACAAGACCCGCCTGCGCGTCAACGGCGGGCTGATCCCCACTGGCAAGCTGCTGCTGGATGCCGGTTCGGGTCCAGTTCAGTACGATGACTACCTGAGCTACTCCAAGGGTTACCAGAAGCGCGTCTGCCTGGATATTTCGATCCAGGCCCTGCGCGAAGCCCGCGAGCGGATCGGCGAGCACGGCCTGTTTGTGGTTGGCGACCTGGCCAACCTGCCTTTCAAAACGGATGCGTTTGATGGCGAAGTCTCGATGCATGCCATCCATCACCTGGCGCTGGAAGAACACCCCAAAGCTTACGGCGAACTCTACCGCGTGCTCGCTCCGGCCCGGACGGGAGTCATCGTCAACGGCTGGCACGAACCCCTGCTGATCCGCATGGCCGAGCCGCTGATCGGGCTGATGCGCCGTCTCTCGGGCAAGGGCGCGAAGAAGAAAAAGGATTGGCTCAATGAAGCCGACCCGGAAGGCACCTTCATCGCCAAGCTGACCCCCGAATGGCTCAGGCGCGAGATTGGCAGCAAGATGCCGATCGAAGTCCGCCCGTGGCGCAGCCTTTCGACCCGGCTCTTACGCTGGTTTGTGCATCCCAAATTCGGCGGCAGGTTGTTTTTGAAGTTTGTTTTCTGGCTCGAAGGCGCATTCCCGAAGTTTTTTGCCGAAAACGGGCAGTATCCGATGATCGTGATTCGGAAATCGAGAAACGATGCTCGTAATTCGTAACACCACTCCAGAATATCACTTCTTGAATAATGAGTATCAAATAACGACTATGCCCCAACTTACCGACACCAACTACCTGCAAAACAACCAGTACCACAACGCGGACAGGCTAAACGCGCGCATTGCCATTCATGAACGATTCAGCACCAATCCGCAGGGCTGGTGGCCCTGGTTTTGGGATGTGCTGGCAAAACTCCCTGCCGAAGCAAAAGTGCTGGAATTGGGCTGCGGCGCCGGGTCAATATGGACGGCCTGCCCGGAGCGGATTCCCCCCGGCTGGAGCGTGACCCTCAGCGATTTCTCGGCTGGAATGCTCGACTCGGCCTGGAGAAACCTCGTAACCATCGGGCGGGGCTTCAAATTTGAGCAAATAGACGCCCAATCTATCCCCTACCCGGATGAGACCTTTGATATCGTCATCGCCAACGCCATGCTCTACCACGTGCCCGACCGTCCCAGAGCCATCGGCGAAATCCGCCGGGTGCTGCGCCGGGGCGGAACACTGGTCGCCGCTACAGGCGGGAAAAACCAAATGAAAGAATTACACGAGTGGCTTGGACAGCTTGATCTGGCTGAACAAACTTCCTTTGTCAGTTTGTTCACGCTTGAAAACGGGCTTGAACAACTCCAGCCTTTTTTTGATCCAATCGAAATCCTGCGTTACCCAGACAGCCTGCGCGTCACCGAAATCGCACCGCTGATGGCCTATCTTCGCTCAACCACCACCTATGGCTCCCTGCCTGAGTCCGTTTTTGCCCAGGTGGAACAGCAACTCACCACCGAGCTGAAAGCCAACGGCGCAATCCACATCACCAAAGATGGTGGGCTGTTTTTGGCGCGAAAATCGATTGACTCTGCTTCTGAAAAGAGATAAAATCTAGACAGACTAGACAGAATTTTGGAAAGGAGTGCCTGCATGAACACCATCTGGCAGATCCAGGATGCAAAAAACAAATTGAGCGAAGTGATTACCCGCGCCCTGACGCAAGGCCCACAGGTTATTACCAAGCATGGCGAAAAAACCGTCGTGGTTATTTCGTATGCAGAATATAAAAAATTCACCCAGGCTCAATCCACCTTTTCAGAGTTTTTCCGCTCATCGCCCCTGGCAGGTATTGAACTTGATTTAACGCGTGACAAGGGCCTGTCTCGAAAAGGGATTGATTTATGAATTTCCTGCTCGATACCTGCGTTATTTCCGAAGCGCTGGCAAAACAACCAAATCCCAATGTGCTTGCATTTGTAGAGAGTCTGGATCCTGAAAATATCTACCTCAGCGAAATCACCATTGGTGAACTTTTCAAAGGGATCAGTAAACTCCCAGCCTCTTATCGCAAGAATACATTGCAGGCATGGTTACAGGATGAACTGCTGCCACGCTATGATGGGAAAATAGTTTCTCTTGATGTAAAAACCTGGATGATATGGGGAGTGCTTATGGCGCAGCTGGAATTGAGCGGACAGGTTATTCCTATCATGGATTCTCTGATGGCTGCCATTGTTCTGGAGCATAAAATGACACTCGTCACCCGCAATGTCAGCGATTTCGAAGCGGCTGGCATTCAAATCATTAACCCTTGGGATGCGGGCCCTCGAACTTAACCAACGCGCGCTATTCGAAAAAAAACGATCAATTCAGGAAAATTTCAGGCCACCGACCGCATTCTGCAATCTGAAATCCTCATTCTGCAATCTAAAATCACGGAGCACTCATGGACTGGACAAACAAAGTCATCCTCATCACCGGCGGCACAGGCTCGTTCGGCAAGAAATTTACCAAAATTTTGCTGGCTGAAAAGAACCCCAAAAAGGTGATCATCTTCAGCCGCGATGAACTCAAACAGCACGAAATGCGCGTGGCCGGTTACAACGATCCGCGCCTGCGCTACTTCATCGGCGATGTGCGCGACCGTGAACGCCTGGTGCGCGCCATGCACGGCGTCGATATCGTTGTCCACGCCGCTGCGCTGAAGCAGGTCCCGGCCTGCGAATACAACCCGATGGAAGCCATCAAGACCAACATCATTGGCACCAGCAACGTCATCGAAGCGGCGCTCGATGCGGGCGTGGGCAAGGTCCTGGCCCTCAGCACCGACAAAGCCGTCAGCCCGGCCAATCTCTACGGCGGCACCAAGCTTGTCGCCGAAAAACTGGTCATTCAAAGCAACGCCTACGCCGCCGGGACCGCCACGCGCTACTCGTGCGTCCGCTACGGCAACGTGGTCGGTTCGCGCGGCTCGATCGTGCCGCTCTTTCTCAAACAGCGCGCCAGCGGCAAGATCACCATCACCGACGAGCGCATGACCCGCTTCTGGCTCTCGCTCGAACAGGGCGTGCACTTCGTCATCACCTGCATCGAACAGATGGAAGGCGGCGAAGTCTTTGTGCCCAAGATCCCGAGCACAAAAGTGGTTGACCTGGCGCGCGCCATCGCCCCCGAGGCCCAGATCGAGATCATCGGCATCCGTCCCGGCGAAAAATTGCACGAAGATTTGCTTTCCGCTGACGAAGCCCGCCACGCCATCGAGCTCGAGAAAATGTACGTGGTCCAGCCCGCCGAAGCCACCTGGTTCGGCTACTCGTGGAAAGACAAAGGCAAGCCTCTTTCCGAAGGCTTCTCGTACACCAGCGACAACAACACCGAATGGTTGGATGTCGAAGGTATCAAAAAATACATCGCCCCGTTTGAAGCCGATTTTGTCAACGGAACTCTTGAAGGATAGGAACGTGTCAAGTGTCAGGCATCACGTTTCACGTGCGCCTGACCTGACACCTGGAACCTGACACCATGACACGCATTTTAATCACCGGCGCTTCCGGCCTGCTCGGCCTCAATCTCTCTTTGATGGAGATCGGGACTCACACCATCATCGGCCTGGACCGCAGTAAACTGGCCGATACGCCCTTTGAACTGATCCGCGCGGATCTGACCGAACCGGGGCTGTTCTCCCGTTTAATTGAGACGGTCAAACCTGACGCGGTTATCCACACTGCCGCCAATGCCAACGTCGACTCATGCGAATCTGATCCCCAGGGCGCCCGCTACCTGAACGGGGAGCTTCCCGGTAGTTTGGCCGAATCTGCATCGAAAGCGGGCATCCGCTTCGTTCACAGCTCGACCGACGCGGTTTTTGATGGCACCAAAGGCGGAATCTACACCGAAGCCGACGCGCCAAATCCGCTCTCGGTCTATGCCCGGACCAAACTACTCGGCGAGCAGATGGTGCTTGCGGCCAATCCGCAGGCCATTGTGGCGCGCGTTAACTTTTTTGGCTGGAGTCTGTCCGGAACGCGCTCCCTGTCCGAGTTTTTCTACAACAAACTCTCGTCCGGGGAGCAATGCAACGGGTTCACCGATGTCTATTTCTGCCCGCTCTTTGTCGGGGATCTGGCAGAGACCCTGGTTCGGATGTTGGACAAAGGCCTTTTGGGACTGTATCACGTGGTCGGGTCGGAAGCGCTCAGCAAGTACGATTTCGGGCAGCGCATCGCCCGTCAGTTTGGATTCGACGAAGGGCTGGTCCGGCCCCAATCCGTGGAAAACAGCGGGCTGACCGCCAAACGTTCCCACAACTTGCGGCTGTCCATCCACAAGTTATCCACAGACCTCGGGCAGTCTATCCCCGGCATATCCACCGGAATTGAGCAGTTTTATACACAGCTTCAACAGGGTTATCCACAGAAAATGCGCAGTTATCAACAGGTTGGCGATTTGTAAGTGGTAAATGGTAATTACCGATCGCCAATTACTATTTACGCAATAGCGCATAACTTGCTAAGATTTTGAAAAAAG
>JAKLPV010000151.1 GCA_022013685.1 Anaerolineae bacterium | reverse complement strand
TCGAAGCCGGAAAATACAATCCTACCCTCAAACTATGCTTGATGCTCAAAAAAGTGACCGGCAAAAGTCTGGATGAGTTATTCTGGATCAAAGGAGAAAAATAAAATGAAACACATCTTGGTTGATGAACGCACCGAGCAGATCAATGGGTTGGCCTCCTTCTTTTGCTTGATGCTCACTCAAATTGCCCTGGTGGGCGTAATCGTTTACAAGCGTTATTTCCTGGGTTTGCCGCAGGAGGCGTATACGGAAATCTCCTGGATTGCCGGCCTTTCGATGGGAGGCTATTGGGTAATTCGGGTCTACCTGAGCGGTATCCTGCCGGTTATCTCGTTCAGAAAGATGCTGGTCATTTACCTCCTGCTGGTAGCGTTCATTTCCATCCCCACCTATTTCATCCACGGCTGGCCCGCAGCAGAGCGCTGGTATGAAGTGCTTTACCCGCTCATCGGGGTGGCCGTTGCGCTCAGCTTTTACTCGCTGGTGGCCTATCTCGGCAAACGCCGGCTCGAGCAGATGGCCACACAGTGACCCCATCAAAAATCGGGTTGCGAGCAGTGTCACGCAAATTTACTCCCCGCCAAGGCGGCGGGGAGTTTTGTTTCCCCAGATTTGGGTGATGACAAGCACAGCCAAACGCGCTACCATAATATCTGGAGTTCTAACGTGGAAACCCAGACACTTTTCCAACTGGTGGATTTGTCCGTTGTGATCAGCGCCAACCTGACCAACATCCTGCTGACAGTCATGTTCCTGTTGCGAGGATGCGGCAGACAGCAGACCGGGAATTGGTTCGGGTGGGCAGCGGTCGCACTCGGGCTTCCGCTGGCAGCAGCGGCGGCGTTCAACGCGACTGGAGGGCGTCCCGGATGGACGGTTGCCCTGCCCGCGCTCATGGTTGCCTATGACGCGGTCGAATTCCTGCTGGACTTCATCCTGAAATTCGACTTCCGCCACACGCGCTGGCTCGGGCCATACCTGGCTCTGTTCTACCTGGCGCTGATGGGTATGATCGGCTACGCCTTCGCGGTTGGGAAACTTTTCGGGTTCATCACGCTGGCAACGTACTTTGTTTGCCTGGCCGCCACGGCCTTTTCATATGCCCGGGTTAAGCACGGATAAGTGCCAGGCTGAATTTCTAGCAAATGGGAAATATTACTTCAGCCCGCGTCAGATCGACAGCCGGTTCTGAAACCGCAGCGAGCCTGACTGGAGGCGGTTTGATGTTCAATGAAAATAAGGTAACAGCTGTACTTGAAGAAATCATGGCCCGCTGGGGCATCCCCGGCCTGGGGGTGGGGATTGTCGAGAACGGCGAAATCGTCTACGCCCGGGGCTTTGGCGTGCAAAACCTGGAAACCGGCGTCCCGGTGACCCCCGATTCGTTTTTTTGCGTGGCGTCCATCACCAAATGTTTCGTCGCCACCGTGATTATGCAACTGGTTGAGCAGGGACGCCTCGGCCTAGATGTGCCGCTCGTCCAATACCTACCCGATTTCCGCCTGGACGACGAGCGCAGCCGGCAAATCACCCTGCGGCAGATACTCAGCCACACCTCCGGCATGCCCGACATGGACGAGGCCGAATATGATGAGTTGGTCGCCCACCCCGAGTACGATGAAGGCGCGCCTGAGCGCTACGTCCGTGCCCTGGCGGGCCACAAAATGATTGCCGCGCCGGGCGAGCGTTTCGCCTACAGCAACATCGCCTACAACGTGCTCGGCTACCTGATTACCAAAATCTCCGGCCAAACCTTCGAGGACTACCTGCGGGAACACCTCCTGCGCCCTGCCGGGATGCCAGAGAGCACGCTCTTTTTCCCGGATGTGCCGCGTGACCGGCTGGCCGTGCCGCACCTGCGCGTCCCCGAGATGGTGGTCAACCCCGTCTACCCCTATCACCGCGCCGATGCCCCGGCCAGTTTCCTGCACTCGACCGTGCTGGAGATGTGCCAGTGGGCCATCACCTGCCTGGATGGCGGCACGCACAACGGGAACCAAATCCTTTCCCCGGCCAGTTTCGAACAGATGTGGACGCCGGTGGCCGAATGGAGTTTCCCGCCGCTCTACGAGCATTGCGGCCTGGGCTGGACGCTCGGCCACTTCGATGGGGTCAAAACCGCCAGCCACGGCGGGATGGGCTTCGGGTGGACGGATTTCCTGACCCTGCTGCCCGAGAAAAGGCGCGGGGCGGTCATCCTGTGCAACGAGGAATCCTCCGCTCGCAGCCGCACCATCCGCGCCGCCCTCCACGCCATGTTGGAAAAGGAGCCTATCGTCAACACCGTTTCGTGGATGATACCCATCAGCCAGGCGCTGGCAGAAGGCGGCCTGCCAGCGGCGTATGTCCGTTACGAGGCCATCAAAGACAGCCCGGATTACTTCTTTGACGAGGATGAACTGCTCAACCTGGCCTACCAGATGCAGTGCGTCAAGAAAATCGCCCCGGCCATCGCAGTCTTGGAATTGAACCTGCATGTTTTTCCCGGACATATCGACTCATCCATTTTCCTGGCCCGGCTCCACCTGCAAGAAAATGACCGTGCCCGGGCCGCCGCCGTGCTCCAAAAAGCCCTGGCGCAGGAACCCGCAAACACCACTCTCATCGCATTGCTGGAGAAAACCCAATGAACCTGACCATGCGCCTACTAACCACCGCAAGCGACTACTTCCGCGCCCGCAACTTCCTGCGCGAAGTTTTCCCACTCAACGACCGTCTCGAACACAGTTGGCACGTCGCCCGTCTCGATTATTGGCGCTGGCACCTCATCGCCACCTGCGGCGTCACACCGCCCTTCGAGCAGGTCGCGGTTGGTTGGGAAACCGAACACGGCGACCTTGCAGCGGTTGCCCATCCCTATGGAGGCGGCGAAATCCGTGTCCATGTCCATCCCCGTTTCCGCAGCGCCGAACTCGAACACGAGATTTTCGCTTACATCGAAGCAAATTTTGTCGAACAGAATCGCATCATCGCCCCGGTCTTTGCGGATGATGACCTGCGCCGGGAAGTTCTCACTTCGAGGGGCCTTATCCAACGCCCCGGCTGGAATCACCACTACCGACGGGACTTAACCGCCCCGCTTCCTGCTCCCGTACCCCCAGCCGGATACACCCTGCGCTCAATGGGTGATGAAAGCGAGCATCCATCCCGCAGTTGGTGTTCGTGGCGCGCCTTCCACTCAGATGAGCCCGCTTCCAACTACGATGGCGATTATTCCTGGTACAAAAACATCCAATCCGCCCCGCTCTACCGCCGCGACCTGGATGTAGTCGCCGCCACCGAAACCGGCGAAATCGCCGGGTTCTGCACCATCTATTACGACGACACCACCCGCAGCGCCGTCACCGTGCTGGTAGGCGTGGCTGCCGAACACTGGCGGCGCGGATTGGGCAAAGCCATCATGATCGAAGGGATGCGCAGGCTCCAACATCTCGGCTGCACCCGCGTCTTCTCCACCGCCAACGAAGACCCCGCGGACGCCCTCTATCGCTCCGTGATGACGGATATGAAAGTCACCGACACCTGGCTTAAGCAATTTGGTCAGGGTTAATTCCAAGGAGAAAACAACATGTCCACAGAATATCGCATCGAACCCGTTGAAAAACCCACTGATGAAATGTGGGAAGTCATCGGTCGCGGCATCGGCCAATACAACACCCAGCACGGCGGCCCGGATAGCTTCCAACATCTCTGCCTGGCGCTGTATGACGCCGAAGGCAAGGTTGTCGGCGGCCTGATCGGCGAAATCTACTGGGGTTGGCTCTATATCAACCTGTTATTCATCCGCGAGGAACTGCGCGGACAAGGCTATGGCCACCAACTGCTGACCCAGGCCGAGGAAGCAGCCCGCCAGCGCGGCGCGACCAACGCCTTTTTCGACACCTTCAGTTTCCAGGCCCCCGAATTTTACAAACAACACGGCTACCGGGTTTTTGGCGAACTCAAAGATTTCCCGCCCGGCCACACCCGCTACTATATGACCAAACAACTCTGAGCTATGAAAACAACCCCCATCTCTCCAAAACTACTGATTGGCGTGGCCCTGCGCATCGGGCTGGGCATCCCCTTCATTGCGCTCATCATCATCTTGCCGGCCGGAACGTGGAACTACTGGCAGGGCTGGCTGTATCTCGTCACGCTGCTGCTGCCAATGCTGGGATCAACCGTCTACCTGTTCAGAAACGACCCGGCCCTGCTTGAGCGCCGTATGCGCATGCGCGAAAAAGAGAGCGCCCAACAAAAAATCATCGGATTTCTCGGCATCTACTTCTTGCTGGCATTTACCCTGCCGGGGTTCGATGTGCGCCTTGGCTGGTCCAATGTCCCGGCCTGGGCTTCGATCCTGGCCGATGGGCTGGTCTTTGCCGGTTATATGATCACCTTCTGGGTGCTGACGGTTAACAGCTTCCTCTCGCGCACTGTTGAAGTGGAAGCCGAGCAGAAAGTCGTCAGCACTGGCCCGTATGCCATCGTGCGGCACCCGATGTATTTTGGGGTGGCTTTGCTCTATATCGCCTCGCCGCTGGCGCTGGGTTCCTACTGGGCCATCCTGCCAGCGCTGATGATCATCCCCCTGCTTGGTGCGCGCATCCGCAACGAGGAAGAAGTTCTCCTGCGCGAGTTGAGCGGATACGCCAAATATCGCCAAAAGGTCAAGTACCGCCTGTTGCCGGGCATTTGGTAGAAAGGATTATTCTATGGACAAACAAGGATTTCGCGCCATGCTCGAAGGGCGCAAAGTGCCTGCGGAAAAGCTGGATTCCGCCCTGGCGCTGGCCGAGCGTTTCGAGCAGTATGCCACCCAAGCTGGAGGGTTTTCCACCGAAACAGCCTGGGCTTTCTCCAAGATTCTCATTGCCGAGGGGCAAAACAGCGAAGAAAATCTCATCACCCTGGCGCGTTACGGACTGTTCACCAAAAACAATGCCACTTTCATCGCTTTTCTCGAATCGCTGGATGGCGGTGAAGCCCAGGAAAACCTCTACAAACGGATTGGCGAGAAGTACGGCGCAGCTTTTCGGGATGAGATGTTCGCCGAGATTGGCGTGGCTCCCTACGGCATTCCCACGCCTGAAAAGCCGCGCTATATGCAGCCAGTCATCGAACGGCTCGAAAAGGCCCTCGGCCCCGAGGCCTGCCGCGCACTGATCAGTGACAGCCTGCGCGACTTGCCCGATTATGCCGAAGAGCGCACCATCTTCCAGTCCTGCGCCAGCGTGGACGAGTACCTTGTCAAAAAGAAGCAGAAATTCATGGAACAGATGGAAACCTGCCAGCGCGAAGGCCGCCTATTCTTTGCCCAGGAAGTGACCGACGAGGTGCTGGACTTCATCCGCAGCGAACCGGAAATGGGCGGCGGGGTGCGCGTGGGCAACATCGTCTACGAAACCAAAATTCCCTTCCTGACCGGGCAATATCTGGCCGAGCGCGATCCGGTCTTGAAGCGCTATTACTACTGCCACTGCCCCTGGGCGCGCGAGGCCGTCAAAAGCGGCGAAAAAGTCGCTCCGATTTTCTGCAATTGCAGCGCCGGCTTCCACAAAAAGCCCTGGGAAGGCGCGTTGGGGCAGAAAATCCAGGTGGACGTGCTTGAGTCGGTGTTGCAGGGCGATGAGCGCTGCCGCTTTGCCATCCATTTGCCAGAGGATGTGAAATGAACAGGGAAGCCATTACCCACATCTGTGAAAAGGATGTGCTGGAAACCGCCGCCAACCTGTTCGATACATCCAAAGCCGCTTTGGGCAAATTCGATGACTACGAAGGCTGCGCCAACCTGGTTTATCATTACGAAAACGAGGGCCAACCGCGCATCTTGCGTTTGTCCTACCGTCCTGACCGGTCAGTGGAACTCATCCAGGCCGAACAGCACTTCGTGGAGTACCTGGCCGAGGGTGGGATGCGCGTTTCGAGGCCGGTTCCATCCGTAAACGGGAACCTGCTCGAGGTGATTCCCGCTGCCGGGCTGGACTTCATCGCCGTCTCATTCGTCAAAGGCCGGGGGATGCGCGTACCCGATAACGGCTACCGCTATCGCGAGGGCGTCTCCATTAACGAGTATTTCCAGAATTGGGGCCAGGCGCTCGGCCAGATGCACCGCCTGGCAAAAACCTACCAGCCGTTGAGCGAGTCGATTAAGCGGCCAGAATGGCATCGGTGGGAGTATTACCGCGGCTTTCCGTATGGGGAGCGGCTGCCGCTCATCCACAAAAAATATGACCAACTCATTGCCGAACTCCACACTCTCCCCCAGGACGTGGATTCCTACGGATTGATCCACAACGATTTAAACGATGGCAATTTCACCGTCGATTATGACAACGGCGACATCACGATCTTCGACTTCGATGACAGTTGCTATTTCTGGTTCATGCACGAACTGGCCTGCGCCTGGGAAGGCGGGATTGGCCGGGCCATGTTCCGCCCACTGGCCGAACGGCAGGATTTTATGGCCCACTACATGGAACACATCCTGACCGGTTACACCCGCGAGAACACGCTCAGCGAGGCGTGGTTGGCGCGCCTGCCGCTTTTCCTGCGCCTGGTGCAGATGCAGGAGTTGCTGCACTACGCCCAGTACCTGGACGAGCCGGACGATGAAATCCAGGCCGGGCTGCGCTATAAAATCCACTGTATCGAGAACGACATCCCCTATCTGGGCTTTTTCGACCCTGTTTTTTCGCCCGAAAGACCGTTTGAGTTGTAAAGAGAGAAAATGAAAACCACCTTTCGACACTACAATCACCCCCAAGATTACCAACGCATCAGTCAATTCCTGATCACCCATCACCAGCCCGGCAATGCCGATGGCAATTGGCTCGAACCGGCCTGGGAGTACATGCACTTCCACCCGGCGCTGGAGCCTGCACATTTAGGCAAAATCGGGATATGGGAACAGGCCGGGGAAATCGTCGCCGTCTGCCACTATGAATGGCATCTTGGCGAGGCTTTTTTCCAGTTTCATCCCGAATATCGCCACCTGCGCGAAGAAATGCTCGACTACGCCGAAGCCAACCTTGCCGGAATCTCCAAAAAGGATGATCGCCGAAGGTATCTGTGCGCCTACGTCAACGACAACGACCCGGAATTCTTGGCGCTGGTGCAGTCGCGCGGCTATTACAAAGAACCGGATGAGACCCGCCCGCTGTATGGCTTCGAAATCGCAGACCCGTTCCCCGCGCTCATGCTCCCCGACGGCTTCCGCCTGACCAGCCTGGCCGAAGAACCTGACTGGGCCAAAGTGCATCAGGTCATGTGGCGCGGCTTCGACCACGGCGAGGATGTGCCGATGAACGAAGCAGAATTCGAGAGCCGTCGGGCGATGTTCGACACCCCCAAAGCACGGCGCGACCTGAAAATCGCCGTCTCGGCCCCGGATGGGGAGTTTGCCGCCTTCTGCGGGATGTTCTACGAACCGACCGGCCAATTTGCCTACGTCGAACCGGTCGCCACCGAACCGCGCTACCGCCGCCTGGGACTGGGCAAAGCCACCGTGTTGGAGGGCATCTACCGCTGCGGTGCGCTCGGCGCGAGCGTGGCTTATGTCGGCTCAGACCAGGAGTTCTACCGGGCGATTGGATTCAAGAAAATTTACAATAGCGAGTGCTGGCTGAAGTATTTGGAATAAAACCACGCAGCATTTCTCAAACATGGCCCAGCCTGTGTCGCTGAATACACGGTCTGGTAAAACGAGAGCAGCAAATAATCTTTTTTGGATACTTCCAACGATGAGCACCCAGATACCCACCTTTCAAACTGTATCCCTGACCCTCCGCCCCCTGCGGGAAACCGATGTCCCGATATTGCACCGCATCTACCAGATGAAGGATGTACTCGCATATTTCCCATCAACTGCGCCTCCACAGTTGGAAAAGGTGGAGCGCTGGATTTCCGGACAGGAAAAACATTGGCTGGAACATGGCTATGGCAATTGGGGCATCGCCCCCCAAGGCGCGATGGAGATCATTGGCTGGGCCGGCCTGCAATTCCTGCCAGAATTGGATGAAACCGAGGTTGGCTTCCTGCTCTCCCCGGAATATTGGGGAAAGGGATATGCCACCGAAGCCGCGCTGGCTGCGCTCCAGTTTGGTTTTGAGCGCATCCGGCTCGATCACATCATCGCGCTGGTGCATCCTGACAACCTGGCATCGCAGCGCGTCATTCAGAAGTGCGGGATGACCTACCTCGAGACCATCCCCCTGTGGGGTATCCAACTGATGCGCAACAACATTTCAATGGAGAAATATCACCATGTCCACCAATAGCAGCTGTTTGCCTGTCATCCCCAACCAGCCTGCACATCTACGATTAATGGGCCAGCTTGCCGCCGATGCCTTTTCTGGCGGGCAGTACGTGGACGCTTATTGCGACAACTACATCGGCAACAGCCATTACGATTGGGACGTTTCGCGGCTGGTTTTCGATGGTGGGAAGTTAATCCATCACTGGGGCGTGTGGGGCTACCAGATGCGCCTGGAAACAGTTCAACTCAAAGTAGGCGGCATTGGGGCGGTGGTGACTCACCCCGATTACCGCAAGCAAAACATCATGCACCGGGCCGCGCAAGCCTCCTTCGATGCGATGAAGGAGGATGGCTACGACCTGAGCATCCTGCGCGGGCGGCACTATGTCAAAATGGGCTATGCCCGCGCCTGGAACTATGTCACTTACCGCTTCAAGCTGGAAGATTTCCCGGTCACCGAACCAGCGCCAGCCTACCAGCCGCTCGGGCTGGAGCATGTTCCCGAAATGGATGCGCTCTATAACCGGGCCCATGCTGACTTCACCGGTACAGCCATCCGCCCCACGTTTTACAACAAGCATCCCGAAGATTTATGCGTCCATGCCTGGCGGGATGCGGCTGGGAACCTGGCTGGCTACGTCCACGCCGCGCCTGCTGAAGAAGAGCCGAAAACCCTGCTCTGTCTGGAAGCCGCCGGCGACCCGCGTCAATGCCTGGCGGTGTTGGCCGAGTTGTTCGAGCGCGACGGGTATGAAAAAATTGCCTGTTTTACGCTACCGCACCTGCACCCGCTTTTACAGCATTTGCGCAAGGGCAATTGCATTGCCGAAAACCGTTATTTTGACAATTCCGGCTGGCGGGTGCGCATCATCAACCTGCATGCTACCCTAACCAAACTCGCTCCCTTGTTCGAAAAACGCCTCGAAAATTCGCAATTTGCCAGTTGGACAGGCAGCCTGCGCCTGGATGCCGGGGAGCAAAGCGCAACCATCCAACTTGCGGATGGGAACGTGGCCGTTTCGGACGAAACGCCAACGCCCCATGTCCTGCGAGGCGGGGCCGAGATTGCCCGATTCTTGATTGGCTCCGACGAACCGGATGAAATCATCCGCAAGGCAGAGATGGAATGTTCCGGGCTGGCCCAACCCCTGGCGCGGGCGCTGTTCCCCAACCTGTATCCGATGCTGAGCCATTGGGATGAATACTGATGAAAAAGATAATCTCCATCCTTTGGATTTTGACCTTATTCCTGGCGGCCTGCGGCGGGAGGACGGAAACCCAGCCACCCACCCGCAGCCTGCCTGCCGTTACCGAAACACTTCCCACTGCCACACGCACCCTGCTCACCGCCGCCGACCTGACCAACGGCTTCACTTTCGAAAGCCCGCTGGACGAATCCGCCCTGATCCCACCCGCCGGGGCCGCGCCTCCCGCCCACGCTTTTGAAGGCCGACTCGAACTACTCGGCGAACAAGAGGGCGGACACATCCAAATCCTGCGCGGTAAACTTGGCCCGGAATACACCTCCCTGCCAGAGTTCGATTTCGACTTTGTGCAGGCTCATGGTTTCCTGATCCCGGTCCAGCGCGGCAACATCATCGCCAACCACCCTATTTGGAACATCATCCTCGAGCCGGGGCGCGTCTGGCAGGAAGCGGACGATGGCGGCTTTTCACGCGCCTCGCTGCCCTTTGCATTGACCGTCAAAGGCGGCAATGCCACCTTCAACGGCACGCTGACCTTTCTGTTCAATGACACGCGCGTTTCGAAGGTTTGGTACCAGATCACACAGGAAACTACCAGTTATACCCGCGCCAACCTGTGGGGACTGTTGGATGCGGACTATCATCCGGGAGCAGTTGCCGGGTCAGACCAAATCCGCACGGATTTTGCCGCCGATCTGGCCGCGCGCATGCCAGTCAAACCCATCGCTGCCTTGGCCGAGGATTATCCCGACGTGGACATCTCCGCTTTTGGGCGCGGCGTAACCCCCGAACACCTGACCTGGTACGGAGTTGTGGTCAACGGCGTCAACTACCTGGGCGGCTGCCAGACCCGTTTCGGTGTTTATCCCTACTGCGAAGCGATGCGCGCCACCTCCTACTCGACCGCCAAATCGGCCTTTGTCAGTCTGGCGTTGATGCGCCTGGCGCAAAAATATGGCCTGGAAGTGGCTGACCTGCTGATCAAGGATTACGTTCCTGAATACGCTGCCAGCCCCGGCGATTGGGAGCAGGTGACATTCAACCATGCGCTGGATATGTCCACCGGGAATTATGTTTCGCCGGGATTCATGACCGATGACGATAGCGCCAAAATGGGTGAATTTTTCAGCGCGCAGCCTTATGCAGAACGAATCAAGGCGGCCTTCGATGTGCCCCACCAGGCAGAGCCGGGCACGCGCTGGGTCTATCGCACCAGCGATACCTTCATCCTGACCCGCGCCCTGCACAATTACCTGCAAACGCAGGAAGGCGCTGATGCTGATATCTATCAGTTCGTAGTGGATGAAATCTACATCCCGCTCGGGCTTGGTCCCGGCGTATATACCACCATGCGTACTGCCGATAACAACTGGCAGGGCCAGGCCGAAGGCGGCTACGGCCAATGGTGGATTCCCGATGACATTGCCAAAATCGGAACATTCCTTGTTGCTGATGGCGGCCAAATCAAAGGCCAGCAAATCCTGCATCCTGGCCTGCTGGCGGCGGCGATGCAACAAGAACCAAATGACCGCGGCGTGAAGATTGACAGTCAGCGCATGTATAACAATTCCTTCTGGGCCAACCACTACAGCCCCACAGATGGATATGATTGCGAATTCTGGGTGCCGCAGATGCTCGGTGTCAGCGGCAATGTGGTGGCTTTGTTCCCCAATGGCATTACCTACTACTACTTCAGCGACAATCGTGAATTCACCTGGGATGCGGCGCTGAAAGAGACGGATATAAGCTCGGATCAACCAATGCTGAAAGAGCCCTGATTTTCATCCAGGCTCGCGGGGAGGGGTATGCTCGTGAGATTGCCCTGTTCTTTGAAACTGACCTGTACGGCATTCAGAAAAACTGGACAAACTGGAAGTTGGGGGCATCCTTGCCAGCCGCAAGGTGGGACGAACGCGCCTGTACGTTTTCAATCCGCGCTATCCCTTCCTGGCAGAACTGCAAGCCTTGCTGGCCAAAGCCCTGACCTTTTACCCCGAAATCACGCGCACAGACTTGACAATGAACCGCTGCCGCCCACGCAGACGAGGAAAACCGGATGAAGCCAATCTCGCAGATGACGCAGCTTGAACTGGCTGCCTATGTCCACGACCACTTGCGCCAACAGGGAATCGATGTGGTGTTATCTGGCGATTCGGTGGTTTCGTTTTAGAGCCAGAATCTTTACCCGAATCTTAATCTTTGAGCAAACTACGAATGAAATCATCGTAGGCTTCTTTCATCGGCAAGTCAAAATCCACTCGTGTGCGACGGCGTTGAGTGACAACGGCTTCATTGGTTTTAGGGTTCAGACCGGGTTTATTGTAAGTTTCCCAGTACAAGCCAATGCCGCGCTTTTGCCAATTGGGCAGGTTGTTGAAGTTGATATCATTCTGGAAGAGAAATTCATTCTTGGCCGCAACTGATAATTTCAACAGGGCTTTTGTGGCCTGGTCAACCGTTTGACCTTGTTTGCGCAACAGCCAGTAGCAGTGAGCATTAAGTGCGTTACGGTGGGCATCTTCGTTGCGCCAGCGAAAGTAATCTATGACCAGATTCTCGCTGGGTAACTGAGAAATACGGCAGTCGAAGGCAGCCAGGTCGCCCAACAACAGGGAAAATTTGGCGCTGGCCTCCCCGGCCAAAATCGAGTTGTATTTGCGCAATTTTCGCTCGAAGGCTGTTTCATCTTGGTGAAATAACAGAGAGATTTCATCGCTTTGGGTATAACCGTAAATCACTCGGAAACCGCACTGCATCAAATGCTCAACAGTCGCTACCATGTAATCACGGAAACGCACATCGTAGGGCGCTTCAAAATTGTGGACTTCCTTGGTCAGGCGGGTGAAACTACGGCCGTCGATGCGCGCCACCATATACAAACCCGGCAAAACACAGGTATCCGAGGCGGTCTCGAAGACGCGCATTTTTGCATCCAAATCATCAAATTTCATTGTTCCACTCCTTAACCAAGAACTCACCCGATTCTGGGTCAATCAGCACATAAAAAAGTTGCTCAAATCCTTCATCCAGATTGGGAACTTGCATTTGGCTATACCTGGCAATCAATCCCTTTTCCGGGATATAGGCTTTTCCAGTTCGTTGACGATTTCTGTCCAAGGCATCTTGCAATCGAGACTGGAAGTAATACCCCACCACCCGGAACCCGGCAGCCCTGGCCTGTTCGATATATGGCGCGCGTTCGGTTTTTAGTACGTTGGTATTGTCAACTGCAAAAGGCTGTTTGGCTGCCAGGCAGGCTTGCAAAATCAGGGCTTCGCGCTTTCGAGTGTTGAGCAAATCCAGGTTGATACGGACATGCGTGGTAAAGAAGCGCTCTTTGTAGAACGTGGATTTGCCTGAAGCGGGGATGCCGATAAAAAGGATGGCTTCCATAAGGAAATTATACTTGACAGCTATTTATTCTCTGGTATCCCAAATATCTGGAGCCGCCCATCGGTTAATCCAGCGATCAGATATTTGCCATCAGGTGAGAATAGCAAGTTGGCAAAATTTCCATCCACACTTTTGAGCAGTTTTCCAGTGACTGCATCCCAGATGTTCGCAATATTATCGCCACTCGTTACTAGCAGACCACCATCCGGGCTAAAAATAACAGTACGCACATATTGTGGTCCTTGCATAATTTGAAGCGGTTGCCAGGTGCTCAAATCGTAGATGGTGATTTTTCCATTGGAATAATCACCTGCCGCCACCATTGTGCCGTTGGGATGAAATGCGAACTGGTAGCCTTTGGATTTCCAGTTCCGCAGCAGCCTTCCTGTCTTTATGTCCCACAAAAACAGGTCGCTGTCACGGTCTGAACCGCCATCCGAACCGAGCAGCAGACTGCCATCCGGTCTAAAAACCAGGTCGAGCACATAGGCCTCCCCGCTGAGTTCCAGCGGCGATGCGGAAGGTTGCTTCAAATCCCAGAGCAAGACATGGCGATCAGCGTTTGATGTTGCCAGGTGCGAGTTATCAGGGGAAAAGGCTATGGACAAGGGCGAACGTTCCGAGGATTCCTGAAGGGTTTGCCACTTAACGTTTTGCGCATCATTTTCACCTAAAACCAACTTTATCGGAGTTTTGAAGGCTAACCAATTCCCATTTGGGCTGACGGCGTGTTTAACGATATCCACTTCCAAAACAGAGATTACTTCGGGAAATTCCCGCAGGGAGGTTGCATCAAGCCAGGGCCAGATGCGAAATTCCCCATCAGATGCAGTCACCAATTGGGTTGGATTGTTGGTTAAAGCCACAGGGTTGCGATAACTGCGGGCCTCGGGGATTTCCCAGGCCAGGCTGGGCAGGCGGCCTGGGGTTATATTCCAAATTTGGATTTCTGCCCCAATGGCAGCAACCTGGCGGCCATTGGGTGACAGGTAAACATTGGATGTATTACTGGGTAAGGTATGTAACAAGTTCCCCGATTTAGTATCCCAAATTCGCAGGTTGCCATCGCCGCTGGCCGTGACCAGGTATTTGTTATCGGGGGTAAATTCGTAACGGCGGGAATTGCTTAAGATGTCGCCTTCCCAATGCTGCCAATCCCCGGCGGACAGGCTGGCGCGCAGGGTGGGATCAGTATCAGGGTGGATATCCCAAAGTTGGATGATACTTTCCGGGTTTTGGCCTGGATAATGGATTCCGGATGGCGCGATTTCATAACGGTAAAACCAAATCAGCAGTATCTTCCCATCGGGACTGAATCCTCGCACGGTCGTGCTCATTCGATCCAGTTCGGATGACTGCACGATTTTGCCGGTTTGGCTTTCAACAATTTGAGCCGTATCATGATTTGTCTGCACCAGCCAGCGGCCATCCGGGCTGGCAGCGCCTATCATCGGCCAGCCCGGGTTTTCTATGATCTCGATCAAGTCACCTGTAAGCGCATTCCATCGATACGTTTTTGCCCCACACTGGGCGGTCAAGATTGGTTCGGTGTCTGAAAAATTCATTTTGGCAGACCAACAGCCGGGATTATCCAGGCTCTCCAAGGTGTACAGGCTGTGGCCTGTGGCAAGCTCCCAAACCTGGATAGATAAATCGGCTTGCCCCGCCAGCAGCTTTCCATCGGGGCTGAAAACCAGGTTGCGAATCCTCTTTTGAGAAAGTAGGGAAACGCTGGGTTGTGTTTCGCCCTGTCGAAATAGATATGCTGCTGGATATCCACCCAACGCTAGCATGCTCCCATCTGGTGACCAGGCTACCGTATGGATTTGTCCCAGGCCATATTCATGCAGCAATTGGATCTGTTTGGCATTTTCTGGGCGCAAAGCAGCCGAATCGACAACCGGCGGCTCAATATCTGGAATTTGAAGTGCGAAGATTGGCTGGGGCGTAGCGGTCGGCGTCAAAGTGGGAGCCGGCACGGGGGTAGCTGTATGCCGCGGCGTGGCTTCTGCTTGCAACAGAACGGAAGAAATATCCCAAAAGCGGATTTTTGCATGATAGGCATCAACAGTGATCAGGGTTTTTCCATCCGGGCTGAAGGTGGGTAAACGATAGGAATCTGGCAGTGAAAAGAGCGCCACCCCGGAGAAAGCATTGGCCAGCACAATATCATCCGAGCCTTCATAAGCGATTACCTGTCCGTTCGGGCTGAACGAAATATCGGTATATCCGTTTGGCAGGTCAAAGCTGTACTGGGGTTCTCCGTTTGCAGGGTTCAAAAATTGCAGGTTCCCCTTATTTTCTGCAGATAGTGCAATACGGTCTGGCCGAATCTGGGCTGTCCAGATCCTTTCCGAGAATTCAGTGCGCTGGTGCTGGTAATCAAGTTTATTGTCGGTCAGGTTCCAATTCCACAGGCCTCGTGCGCCAACGCCGATGATCTGCTGACCAGTTGCATCAAAGCTCAGTTCGCGGGCTTCACCTATGTCGCTGGAAACATGAAATAGCCGTTCGCCGCTGGCAGCGTCCCAAACCCAGGCCCCACACCAGCCCAATCCGGCCACACGAGTGCCGTCGGGTGAGAAGGCAACCCGTACTGGTGGACCACATTCGGTTTTGTCGGTGATTTCCAGCTTTTTTTTGCGAAGTACCATATCCCAGATTTGAGGATTGCCCTGCTCAGTTGCGATGATCGCCTGTTTGCTGTTTGGTGAAAAAGCGATATCTTTGATGCCGTAACCATTGATGGGGATGGCAGCCAGGAAACGGCGTGGCTCCATTTGCCAGATGTGTAAATCGGCGGCTCCGATCGCCAACAGGTTTCCATCGGGGCTAAAAACCACAGAAGTAATGGCATCCAGAAATTCTGGCAGATTAATTTCCATTTTGCCCGTTGACAGGTCCCAAATTTGAACACCGCCATTTACCAAAATTGCCATACGGTCTGTCCCCAGACTGACAAAAATGCGGTTGGAGGTTGTATCAAAACGGGTATAGGTTCTTTCGGTGCGAATTTCGAGATGAAAAATGGCTTGGCGAACCGGTACAAAATGTTCATCCACATCCCATTCCTGGAAGCTGCCATCATAGAACCCTAATAAGAGTTTGCTCCCGGACTGTATATAGGCGATGTGCTGGATCGCTTGGGTAAAACCTTCTAGGGTAAAAATGAGTTGGCCAGTCTGGATATCCCAACCGTGAACTTTGGCATCACGCCCAACTGCGGCAATGATTCTGCTGTCCGGGCTAAATGCAAGGCCTAACACATCGCTTTCTTTCAAGAATTGGTGTAGCGGCCTCGCGCCTTCAAAATCCCACACTCGAACAAGGTTGTCATTGCTGGCCGATGCCAGATATCTCCCATCTGGGCTGAATAAGGCGGTGTTGATGCTCTGGTCACCTTCGAGCTGCTCTTGCTGCAAGGTGTATTGGATTTCACCGGTACTGGCATCACGGGTTTCCAGTTCATATTTGCAGACGATGTTTCCCAATTCGGTGCAGGATGAGCTGAGTAATGCAAAAACTTTTCCACTCGGAGAAAAGATGGGCTTGGCTCGTGGCTGAAAAGATGTATTTTTGAAGAGTTGGGTTATTTCCCCGGTTTCAAGGTTGTAGCGAAGCAACGCGATACGATAATCGATCACCATGATCAAGCTTTTCCCATCGGCAGAAAAAGCCAATTCGCCAACTGTTTCGTTATCTGTTGTGGATTGGGGAATGGTTTGCATGATCTGCCAGGTTTCAGTTTCATACAAGAACACCCCTTCAGTGCTTGCTACTGCCAGCAGCATTCCATCTGGCGACCAGGCCACATCGCTGGCGGATCCCTTGCCAAGGGTACCCAAATCGATAGCCTGGGCAGGGGGGAGAGACGTAACAGTTGGGGTGGATGATGGTAGGGTTGGAACCGGGAGATATTTTGGGGAGGCGCAGGTGGCCAAGAGCAAGGCGATGAAGGAAAGGATGCCCCAGATTGGGTGCGGTTTCATGAGATACGCTTCTCCATGTAGTTGGGTTTGTTCCAGGCGTTCTTCAGATTTATAACAGGGCATTTTGTTTTCTTGCTTAAATTGTGAGAGCCGGGGACGCCGACCCCGGCTCTCTTGCAAGGAGGAGAAGAGAAATCACTGGCCATATGATAGCAATCAGATGGTTTTTGTGCTTGACGTTTTGCCATTGATTTCCCTACGTTTCTCCAACGATAGCCAAACTGATTTGATAGGTTAACATGCTTCCAGTGCGTAACGGAACAATGCATCCAATTCGGTTGTGGGTGGATGGTTGGGCGGGGCGCTGATGCCCTGCTCCAGCCGTGCGAGTTCGCTTTCGATGAACGCGCTGATGACAGGGATGCGCGGGCCATCATCCAGTTCCACACCCTGGCGTTTCTGCTCGATCAGGGTCTGAATAGCGGCCAACAAAACCGGCTCGGTTACCATCCGCTCGACCAGTGTTCCAAACGAGGTCGGGGCAACTCCGTAGCCTTTCTCCAGCCACTGGATCGCGAGCAGAGGCCGCAGAACATAAAAATACTTCTTGGTGCGGACTCGTTCACCCTTCAGGTATTCGCGGAAATTGCCCTCGGCCATGTGCAGGTAATGATGGATACAGGCCAACGGCGAGTACCAGGTTTGCGCCAAGGTGCGCATCCGCTGGGCGACGTCAGTTTGTTCCTTGTAGATGATCGGTGAATCGAGCCACTCCAATAGCGGTGGATTGGATTTGCGGAACAGGCGCAGGGCTTTGCGCAGGTCCCAACCGCCGATGTCGAAGTTTTCAGGCGTCAGGGGACGCTCGATCACATCCCGTTTTTCATCCACCGAAAGATACCATTGGGTGGGATGCACATACAGGAAGCGAATATCGTAATCGCTGTCGGCGGAGGGAATGCCCCAGGCGCGGCTGCCACTCTCGCAGGCATAGAAAATCGTGACATTTTCCTCGACCTCGATTTGGGCCAATTTGTCCTGGATAGCTTCAATGGGTAGGTTCATGGTTGTTTTTCCGTTGACTCACGATAGGTTTGGATGGCCTGACGGGTGGTGTACCAGATTTTTCCGCGCTTGATTGCTTCGATGCGTCCAAGTCGCGCTAGCAGGCTGAGATATTCCTGGCTGTAGGGTGTTCCCTGGGCAGCTTCGCGGAGCGGAATCCAGGATTCAGTTGGCTTGGACGGGGCAAGCTGAGGGACGCAGGCTTCCAGGTAGAGAGTCAGGCTGCGCTCCACAGCCCGGCCAATAAAGTTGATCAGCGAGGTGGGCTTGCCAGAATCTGCTTCGGCCAGGACCCGGTAATATTGCTGCCGGTTGGTGCGCAAAATCACGGTTGGCGGATAGCCCTGACGCATGAGCAGCAGGTTCATCACCAGGCGGGCCGTGCGCCCGTTGCCATCCACAAAAGGATGGATGGCGACCAGGCGGTGATGCGCCAGGGCTGCTCGTTCCACCGGGTGCAGGTCAGGGTTGTCGCTCAGCCATTTTTCCCAGCCCTCCATTTGTTGAGGCACCAGCCAGGCTTCGGGCGGCGTATGCGCCGCGCCGGCGATCCGCACCTGGGTTGTGCGGTAAGTCCCTGCCGCATCCTCAGCAATACGGGTCAATACCAGTTTGTGAATCTGGCGAACATGGAAAGGGTTGACCGGCTCCTGCCCATTGACCAGCACTTCGACATATTCAATCGCGTCTCGGTGATTGATGACCTCGAAGTGCTCACGCAGGCTTTTGCCGCCAATCGTCAGGCCAGTTTCCAAAATCAGTTTGGTCTCGTGCAAGGTAATGGTGCTGCCTTCGATGGCATTGGAGTTATATATCCACTCCACCAGAATTTGTTCCTTGAGACGGTTGAGCGCTGCGACAGGCAGGGGGCGCAGGGCATCCAGTTGGCGTTTTTTTGTGTCCAAGCGTTTTAGTAATCGAGTTTCAAGCATAAGGTCTCACTTATCGGTATCGGATTTGCTATTTTATTATACATCCGATACCGATATTTAGATTACCGGGTAAGCCCGCCTGGGTAATTGCCGATGGGACTTCTGGGCTGGCAGATATTCTATTGGGTGAGTTCTGCTTTTAATGGGTTGCTTTGCAGCCGGACATCTGATAAGGCAAGAGAGAGGGCAAACCGCGTGTTGGTCTGTCGAGCGAAACCAAAAAGGAAAAACGGCCAAAAGCCCAATCAAAAATTGGAGCGGAGATTTGGCGCTGGTCGAAAATAATGCTGATAAATTCGGGAAATCCACACAGATACTATGTATCAAAAATGATACAATCTCGATCGGAAGAAAATGAAATTTGCTTATTTTTAAACATATTGCTGCAACAAGCCTGTTTGTGAATTGTGAATGGTGAACGATGGATAATCAACATATTGGTTCTGATTTCGATAATTTTTTAACCGAGGAAGGCCTGCTCGAACAGGCCGAGACGGTTGCTGCCAAGCGTGCGATTGCTTATCAAGTTGAACAACTGATGGCGCAAAAAAACCTGTCCAAGACAGAAATGTCTCGGCGGATGAAAACCAGCCGGGCCGCGCTTGATCGCCTTCTTGATCCTGCGAACCAGTCGGTTACGCTTCAAACGCTTGATCGTGCGGCCAGGGCCTTGGGAAAACGCCTGCAAATTTCCCTGGCCTGAAATAGCATCCTGCATTTACCAAACAATCAGTCTCCTGGCAGGGGCTGATTGTTTTTATTTCCCATTGCCCAACAACTTTCTCGCGATATCAGGCTCTTTCACAATTTTGCAGGTCAAAATGTGAAACGATACTAAAATAGGGCAGGAAGATTCCTCATGCTTGTTTTGAAAGGTCTGTAGAAAATTGATGCGCGCGCATAGATTTCACTTTTCGCTTATCTCCTTATTGCTGCTTATCCTGGGCGCGGCATACTTCTACATCTTCGCCGACCTCCCGAATGTTAACTCACTTCCCGACCGCCTGAACACGCCCTCGATTCGCATTACCGACCGCAACGGGCTGCTGCTGTATGAGATTTTGCCTGAAATCGGTGGTCGTCATGCTGTTCTTTCACCGGAAAATATCCCCGTCTGCATGAAGCTGGCCACGATTGCCGTAGAAGATAAGAGCTTTTACAGCAACCCCGGTATTGATTGGCAGGGCATCCTGCGTGCAGTATGGATTAATCTCCAGGGCGGTGAAACCCTTGCTGGCGGCAGCACCATTACCCAGCAAGCAGCGCGCAGCCTGCTCTTAACCGATGAAATGTTCGAGCGCAGCCTGCGCCGCAAGTTGCGCGAAAGCGTGCTGGCCTGGCAGATGACCCGCGTCCTGTCCAAAGATGAAATCCTGGCCCTTTACCTCAACCAGACTTTTTACGGCGGATTTGCCTACGGTATCGAAGCCGCCGCCCAAACCTATTTCGGCAAACCGGCTTCTGACTTGCTCCTGTCTGAATGCGCCTTGCTGGCCGGACTTCCCCAGGCCCCCGCTTACTACAACCCATTCAGCAACCCAGAAGCTGCGAGCGAACGCCAGAAAATTGTCATCGGATTGATGGATGCGAACGGCTTTATCACCGCCGCCGAGCGACAACAGGCCGAACAAACCCCGCTTCGGTACAATTCCAGTCCATTCCCCATCCGCGCGCCGCACTTTATCTGGATGGTCAAGGCCGAGCTCGACCGGCTTGACTTGGCCGCTCATAACAGCCTAATTGTCCGCACAACGCTCGATTTGAACGCGCAAACCCTGGCCGAAGCCGCCGTTACCCGTCAAATCGCGGCGTTCAAAACCGAAACGGGAATCGATCATCGAGTGAACAATGCCGCAGTGGTGGTTCTGGATGTGGGGACAGGCGAAATTCTGGCCCTGGTCGGCAGCGCGGACTATTTCGACCATTCGATTGCCGGGGCGGTCAATATGGCGGCTTCGCCCCGCCAGCCGGGTTCCGCTTTCAAACCCTTCATCTACGCCCAGGCTTTTAATCCATCCAACCCGGAATCCTGGACAGCTGCCACGCCCATCCTCGACGCGGAAACGACTTTCCTCGGCCCCGAAAACCAGGTGTACATCCCAAAAAATTACAATCGCAAAGAACATGGGCCGGTGCCGGCGCGGGTAGCGCTGGCCTCCTCGCTCAACATCCCGGCGGTGCTTACCCTGCAAAAAGTGGGCGTGGATGAAATGACCCGCCTTGCCCGGCGCATGGGAATTGACTCACTCGCCCGCCCCACAGATTACGATCTTTCACTCGCCCTGGGCGGCGGGCAGATGAGTCTGCTGGAACTGGCCAGCGCCTATGCCGTTTTCGCCAACCAGGGGTTTTTCGTCGGGCAGACAGCCATCCTCGAAATCCGCGATGCCGATGGAAACATCCTGTACCAACCCGAGCCAACCGCCCAAATTCAAATCTTTGATTCCCGCGTGGCCTGGCTCATCAGCGACATCTTGAGCGACGATATCGCCCGGCAACTTGGCTTTGGGAAAAATAGCACCCTTAAAATCGACCGTCCAGCAGCAGTCAAAACCGGCACAACCACCAATTTTCACGACAATTGGACCATCGGGTATACGCCTGATCTTGTCGTTGGCGTGTGGGTCGGCAACAGCGACCGTCAGGCTATGCGCGATGTCGACGGCCTGACCGGGGCTGCGCCCATCTGGCAGGAAACCATTCGCGGCCTGCTGCGCGGTAGGCCCGTCGAACGTTTTCTCCGTCCCGATGGCTTGACCCGCCAGGAAATTTGCACCTTTTCAGGCCTATTGCCAACACCATTTTGTGAGATGACCCATCTTGAGTGGTTCCTGGACGAAACCCTGCCTACCCAGCCTGATACCGTCTATCGCCAAATCTGGCTGGACATAACCAGCGGCGGCCCGGCCGATGATTCTACTCCCGCGCAGAATCGCCAGTCTATCGTCGTCCTAGATTTGCCCATTCAGGCCCAGCGGTGGGCCAGCGTCCAGGGCCTGCGCCTGCTTTCAGATTTTTCGCCCAGCCCCGAATCCAATACCAGTCCCTTGCTGCTTATTTCCCCGCAACCGGGGGCGCGTTACCAGATTTCCAGCAAGGTGGCCTTATCGTCCCAGCAAATCCCGATTGAAATCCAAGCTGGCGCAGGCGTTACCGAGATTACGCTATTGATCAATGACATTCAAGTTGAAACCTTTGCCTCCTCACCTTATCTCCATTGGTGGACGCTAACCGAAGGCGCCCACCGCATCCAGGCCAGGGGCGTGGATGCGGATGGGCGCGTGGTAATGAGTGAGTCTGTTGAGATTACGGTAACACGTTAATCTGTAATTCTTATTTCACGGTAAACACACTCCCCGCGCTGTGACCGGATACATCCGGGAAGTAGAACTGTTGCGCTGTAACCGGCAATACCTGAAACTCACCGACTGTGCTGGCGCGCGCCAGGTAGGTGATGGTGTAGGTGCCGGCGGGCAAATAATCAGCCGACATTACCACCCGATCATCATAAATTTGTTTGTAGTAGAAGTACCACCAGCCCCAGCCGTTGCGCTGGTAGTCGCGCGATTGGTAAACGGAAGGCACTTTTTGAGATGTGAGCAGCGAAGCGTCCACCGCCTCCAGGCCCGCCGGGAGCGGGTCGTCGAGGACAACGTAGTAGCGGCTCTCTGGCACGACTAGCGTAACGCGCACCTGAACCAGTTCGCCACGTTCAGTTTCTGTAATCGGGGTTTTCAAATCGTCGGCATGATAATACTGGCGCGAGACGAGAATCCCCTGGTCAAGGGCCGAGACATCTTTGACTGGGATGGAATAATCCATATAGGCGGTATAGTACAGCACGCCGGGGCCGTCGCCGCGCGCGATGACCAGGGTATTGGTCGTATCGGCGAGTAGTTTTTCCACGTCCAGGCGCAGGACGATGGTTTCGGTTAACCGTTCATGGCTGGCCTGCCCTTGTTCGAACAGGTTTCCGTTCAGTCCAAGCGCGTATTGATAATCAGTCTCAAATTCGCCGGAAAGCGAAAGCCAGTTGGTCAGGGCCATCAAAGACCAAGCCGTTTCCTGGGTCGAATACCAGTGGCTACCCTGGCGATGTTTCATCAGCCACCGGACGGCGTCTGGTATCAGCGCATTCTCCGGATCGACTTGCATCAGGGCGTTGAGCACAATCGCGGTGGAGCGAGTGTCTGTGTTCCAGTTCCAGTAATCGACCTGATTTTCAGTCCAGGAAGCGCCTGCCGCCGATTTTTCTGCAGCCCCGCTGATATCGGAAAGCAGGGATGCCAGGCGTTCGTCTTGCGGGTTATCCAGATGCATGGCCTGCATGAGCAGGGCTTGGGCGTAAACATTGAGCGTAGCCCGGTTTTGATACAGTCCATTGATGCCGTTGGCGTTCGAGCGTTCGCCGCGCGCAAGCACATACAGCGTAAAGGCCGCCCGGTTCTGCTCCCAGAATTTCAAAGAGCGGAAATTGGTTCCCAGCGAGTTTTCAAGATAATCCAACCCGGCATGAAGGACGGAATCGGGCACAGTGTACCCTTCGTTCTTGGCTTCCAGCAGACCCAGAACGACATAAGCTGTCGCCTTGGTCTGGCTTTCAGAGCCGGGCCAAAGTCCCCAGCCGCCATCCGCATTCTGATTGGAAACGATGCGCTGCAAAGCCGGCCCAATTTGCGCATCGAGCGCGCTTTGCTGTGCATCCGTCGCTTTGCCGGCCAGTTTTAGGGCGCGCAATGAAATCAGATTTGGCAGGAAACGCGAAACCGTCTGTTCGAAACACAGGTAGGGATAATCCTTGAGATAATCCAGCCCATCGACAATCGAAGCCGCGAGCGAAGGCGAAACTTCAAGATTAAGGCTGGTATCCGGGGAAACCTGGGATTGCGGCAGGAAAATCGCTTCGCTGGCAGAACCCGCCGCGCGCAAGACCCCCGAACTGCCCACTGTTTCGACAACTCGATACGCCAAAACCGGAATGCCCTGCCCCGGCAGGGTGCCGAGCGTCGGCCTGGTGGAATCCTGGTAGTCGCGGCTTTCAACGCTGGCAACCAGGTCGACCCGCTGTGCGTTGGGTTGTACCGCCACCTTCCAGGTGACGTAAGCCTGCTGGCGGGCCTGCACCGAAACAGTTTGTTTGGCGTCTGATTTCAAATCCAGTCCCTCGGCCTGCAAATCGACCTTAACTTCGAGATTTTTATCAGTATTGTTATGGATGACCGCACCCAGCGTTGCCATATCGCCGACAACAAAAAAGCGCGGGGTTTGTAGGTTAATTTGGAGCGGACGAGTGCTGAGCAGATCACTGGTCGTCTCGCCGACGCGCGTATCTTTGGTCACTGCACGGGCTTCCATTTGCCAGGTGGTCAGGTTGTCTGGCAGGGTAACTGTCACTTGAGCTTCGCCGTTTTCATCGGTCAGCACCTGGGCTTGCCAGTAGGCGGTATCCTTGAAATCCCCGCGCACGGTAACGATGCCGGAAGGAATTCCGCCACCCCCGCCGCTGCCTTCGCCATCCGGGATAACTTCCTCGTAATTGGCGTTGAAATCTTCGGCATTCAGCACCAGCCCCGAAGAAGTTATTACGCCCAGTCCGCGTTCTGGGTAGAACGCCTCCAGCAGCGGCGGGTTAACCGAAGGGGCCAGGGCCAGTACGGCTTTATCGACCAGAGCTAGCGAAACGTCGGCCTGAACCGGGTTTCCGTCAACATCCTTTGTGCGCACGGTATACGTCACGGCGTCACCGGGGCGGGCGGTCTTTTTGTCGCTTTCCAGGCTAACAAAGATACTCTGGCGCGAAGGGTTGATATTGACTCGTGCCACGCCCATCTTGAAATCGGGCGGCGTTTCTCCGTCTGCGCTCTTTACTACCATCACCGAAACATACATGACCGGCGCCATGTCAGACGTGATGGGCAGTTCGTAAATGGTGCTGTTGTTTTCGAGGGTGACAACCTTTTTCTCGTAAATGTGTCCGCGTTCAATTGTAATCAGAGCCTTGTTTGCACCATCGTAAGGCTGGGCAATCAGGATTTTGGCTGTATCGCCGGGGTTGTAACTGTCTTTATCAACAATTAGTTCAAACGAGCGATCGTTGGTCTGACGCCAGGGAACATAATCGCCGCTGGAGACCCACAAATAGGCGGATGCTTTGGACGCCCTGCCCTCAGCGTCGCTGGCCGTTATGGTGGCTTTGTACTGGCCTCCGCGCGGCGGCGTGAACGAGACGGTCGCCAGACCGTTTTCATCGCTCACAGCCGAGACGTTTCCCGCCGGGACGGTTTGCACCGAAGTATCCCAGCGCGAGACGCCGTTATCGTCTTTGCGGACGACGCTATGCCAGCGCTGCTCCGCAAATGCCACGCTGACCGCTTGGCCCGGCAACGGATTCCCGTCCCTGTCAAGCACCACCAGGTTGAAATCCTGCGCTTCACCCTGTTTACCGACATATTGCTCCGGGCGAATTCCGGCATGAACGGCGCTACCCAAGACAGTCAGGCTGGTACTGCTACCCACCAGGCTGCCACCCACATCGGTCACGTTGGCATAAAAAGTAACGGTCTGGCTGGTATTCTCTTTTTCCAGCGCGACGGTTTCGGTCATTTCAAAGTGACCGTTCTCGTCGGTCTGTCCTTGACCTGATTGGCGAACCGGGGGCGCGTCAAATCTATCGCCGTCAAGATAGTAGTCAAAATCGTCAAAACTGTATTGGCTGTATTCAGCTGGCGGGGTGTAAAAATAAGGTTGGGCTTCCAGATACCAATCCACAGCGGCATTCGCCAGGCTGCCGCCCGAATAATAGGCAGCATCAAGCGCAAATACGGCTTGCTCACCGTTCAGGATCATTCCCGGTGTTGCGCTCGATGTCACTGCAAACTGCGGCTTGACATACTCAGCCACCCGAAAAGAGGAGTAGCCCAATGCCGTTTCACTTGACCGCGACCGGCGCACTTCAATAGAGTAGTTTCCAACTGGCGCATCAGTGCCCAGATCGTATTGGGCCGAGAACGTGCCATTCTCCGAGATGGACACGCTGCCGCCAAAGACCTCCCCCTGCTGGTTGGTAATGCTCAGATAAGCCTGTTGTATGTTTGGCAGGCTATATTGCAAATCGTCGGATTCGCGCAGAATTCCCTTGATATAAACCGGCTGATCGGGGCGATAGAGCGGTCTTTCGGTGTAGAGATAGGCAAAAGTATCTTTTACCGGCGTCCAGTAATCGACCCACACCCCAAACTGGCCCATGCTGACCCCGGTTCCCCAAGAGTTCGATGTCATCGCAACATAAATCTCGTCATCAGCGCGCGCATGGGAGACCGATTTTGCATCGGGCAGGTACGCCAGGCCATCCCTGTTAGTAACGGCCTTGCCGACAGTTTTCAGGTTGTGATCGTAAAATACTAGCGGAACGTTTGGCAGTGGCTGTCCTGTTTCAGAATCGATCAACCACGCCAGCGCTTCGGTTTGGGTTGTTTTCAAGGTTAGGTGGGCGTTGGCAACGATAAAAATAGCCCCGCCCCGTTGAGATTTATTGGACTGTTGGGCTTTCGCATTAAAAGAGATAAAGTAATAGCCTGGCGCAAGCGGCTCCTTTTCATCCAGTTGCAGGCGAGTTCGCGCAAATCGATCTTTGATGGTGCTTATCGGCGGTTGCCAGTTACGCAAGGCGGTACTACCGGGTCGAAAAGCATTCGCATCCTTGTTGCCATCGGCCAACGGCACGAAAAGGCTAAAGGGCAATTCATAAAGGGAAAAATCGACCGATTCGAGGTTGGTATGCTCAAAGAAAAGGTACTGGTCGCTTTGCGGACGGAATATCAGCGGGTAATAGGGGGTTAACAGGTTGGCTTGTGAATCCAACCCGGCTGTTTGAAAACTGAAAGAATATTGGGACTGCATGGCATTGCCATAAATATCGGTCATGCCCGGCAGAATACGAATGACATAGTCGGTGGAAGGTTCAAGGCCAAAAATGTCCAGCCGGTTGGAGTCTTCACGGTAAAACAAGCGAACCGGTTTGACGGGGGTCGGTGAAACCTGAACACGTCCACTCATGCTGTCGAAATTCATGCGCGTATTGAAGGTAACGCTAGCCAGTGCAGAGAAGTATTCTGGTTTGTCTTTGCCCGGTTCAACGGCGCTGACGGCAGGCAGCGGCAGGGTTGACAGTTTGATGGCAAACCTTTCACGAAGCAGGCCGCCATCTTTGGCTTGAGCCTCAGACGCAATTGACAGGCTATAGAAACTGGCAATATCGAGACGCCGGTTTGGGGTGAGGGTCAGGGCTGTCGAATCTTCATTCCAATTCAAATCAACCGGAACGCTTGCCCCGGTTTCGATGTTTACAAAAGTTATCGCCTGGATAACGCTTTCCTGATTCATGGGTTGATTAAAAATTACCCTAAAAGCCTGATTAAGCAAAACACCTTCGACGGCATCGGAAAAACCACGCCCAAAATCCGGCAAGACAAAATCTACCACCTGCGGGGCATTGGTAGAAAAACTCCAGGAATACTCATCACTCAGGGTGATGCCAGTCGTATCCTTCAAGCTCGGGCGAAGCCGGACGGTGTATTTTGTTCCACTGGCAAGGCCGGCATCGGGCTGGAAGACATACACCGATGAACTGACCCACTCGCCGTTGCCCTCCACTGCCGGTTGGATGGTGATAGGCGGCTGCAATTTTGCCTGTTCGCTACGGGTCATCAATGGAATAACCGGTTTGTTGAAGATGACGGTAATCGAGGTGCTGCGGTCGACATCTTTTGCGCGGTCAAGCGGGAATACCTGGCCGACAACCAGCGCATCGGTGACACGGAAATCAAGCCGGATTTCATCGGGTGGCGTTTCGCCAGCCAGGCTTATCGCGTCTGTCGTAAAAATGCCGCGATACGTTTCGCCGGCTTGCAAAGCGTTGTCGGGCTTAAACTGAAAGGTACGCTCATCCGGCCAGGTCGTTTCCCCTTTCAGCAGCTGGCCGGTGGAATCCGAAAACGCCCAGGCTGCCGACGTTTTCTCTTGGCTCATGGGACGGTCGAAGGTTAGTTCGATGATTGGCCTCAAGCCCAGGCGTTCCCCCGGCAAGGGCGATTGATAAACAATTTGCGGATAGGGCAAAATGGCGGCATCGACAGTGAGCTGTTCAGGTGTGGGAGTCAGGGAAGGCACAGGTGTAATGCCTCCACATCCGTTTAGCGCCCCCACAACGACGATTGCCAGCAAAGACAGGCAACACAAGATTCGAGTTTTCATTTTTTCCTCTTGGGCGACAGCCCATATTGATCCAGATCGCAAGTATGTTGGCAAGACGAAAAAATGTCAAGAGATTTCCTGGCGATACCTTGTTATCAATTCCCCTGCCCAAAAGCCACCTTCAATGCTGCTGGCAATTCCCCCACGTAAGTCAGCACCAGTCGTTGACCGGCCCTGGTCGTCGCCATGTACAACTTGCGCGTATTATCGCGAATCAGAGCCTCGCGCTCATCGTCCGAAAGCCGCAAGGACTGCTCTTCATCAAACATCTCGCGCAAACCAGCCAGGAAAACAATCGGGCTTTCCAGCCCCGCTCCGGCGTTGAGCGTAGTCACGCGCACATAGTCGCCAGGATAATCCGTTTTCGGGTCGCGGGCGGCGCCTTTGCCCAGGCGGTCATTGATGGCCTGCACCAGCGATTTCACGCCGTTGCCGTCACTATGCAGCAGGAGCAGATGCTTTTTGGGATAGCCCTGCTTCACAAAACCGGCTACTTCATTGGCCAGGCGTATAATTTCATCCTGTGGACTGGTGATGGGGATAATTTCTGGAAAAACACCGGTCGGCATGTTGAGCAAATCCGGGGCGAGGATGTCATCGTCTTTCTCATCGCTCAGGCGCAAACGATAGAGCAGGGTGGCGAACTGCATGATTTCGCGTGTTGTCCGGTAGCTGCGGCGCAGTTGATGTGTACGCCCGCGCGCTTCCAGCCCGAGCGACTTCCAGGATGCGCCGCGTCCCAGAAAGCCCTGGGTCGGGTCAGCCACAATAAACAGGTGCCCGGTTTTCGGGTTGAGCAGCTTCTGAATGATCCGCACCCAGAGCGGAGCGAAAAACTGGGCTTCATCCACCAAGATGACATCATATTCCGGCAATTGTGCCTTGCCGCTCTCGGCATACTGCCACAGCCGCCTGGGCACATCGCCCCAATCTAACGCATGACCCGCGTCGAGCGCCTGCTGGTAAGCCAAAATGGCAGCATACATCCGCCCGCGTTGTTCGGCGCTCAGCCCAAAGCCACGCCCGCGCCGGTCAACGTTCAGATAGGCTTCGCGGTTGATCGGCACCTGGTCTTTGAGCCAGTCGATTTCACTCTTGAACATCTGCGCTGAGATCGAAGTCTCTTTCAGGTGTTTGTGCCAGACAGTGTCCACCAGCCGTTGCCGCTTGGTCTGTTTGAGCGGCTCGATCCAGGCTGGTTCCTGTGGCCAGTGATGGTAACACCAGCCGTTGAAGGTGCGCCACTCGATATTCTCGGGTTGCTGGCCTTCCACCCGCACAAAACGCGACTCCAGATCCCGACTCAAGGGGCGGTTATGGGTCAACACCAGGAAGCGTTTTTTGGGGTAAAGGTGGTAGAGCAGCCGCAGCCGGTAGAGCAAAATCAGTGTTTTGCCGCTCCCGGCCACCCCGTTGATGATGTTCAGCCGAAAATCATCGGTCAGTAACTGCCCGCCCTCGGGTAAATCCAAATCGGCCTTGACTGCCCATTCCTGATCGTAATCCAGCAGGTAACCGGTTAGCCCGGCTTCCATCCGGCGCTCCACGGGCGGGCGCACTGTCATTTCAGCGGGGATGACCGTTTCGGGGGTGAAGCGTTGGCGGACTTTTTCCAGCCAAAGGAAATCCATTTTGGCGGATGGAAAGAACCGGTCCCACCCGTCGCCTGTGTCCTGAGTAAGCAGCTCTTTTCCCGCCCAGGCCGGGTCGCCCTCCCCCCGAGCTAATCGTCCCGCCTGCGCCTGTTCATCCGGGATGTTCGGGAAAACGACCAGCGTCTCGAGCATTTTCTCGTCCGGCAGTTTCAGCGTGTCAACAAAATCCGCCAGCACTTTGGCTTCCGCTACCCCCAACGGGGCGCGTTCACTTTCAAGCAAAAGAAATTGTGCCGCGGGTCTAACCTGGCTGGCCGCCGTTGAACTGACCTTGACCAGCAGGGCACGCCCATCCTGATGGATGATCAGAAAATCAGGTGCGTTCGGCTGCCAGGGCGCCAGGTGGTGCCAGACGAAAAAAGAATCTGGCAAAGCCTTGAGCGCGCGAAATACGCGCAGGACTTCGCCGGGCAGGCTGATGGGTGGGGTATCGGGCAGGATATGTGCCATAAATTCGAACTTAAGAAATTAACAGTGGATCCTTTTGACGGCTAAGGTTTTCCAAAACGTTCGACAAATTGCCTTAATCCGGTTCCATCTAAATAAACACTAAAATATTCGTCATACTCCCCCAAAATTACACCGAATTTCACTGTTTGACTGAATATTAGCCCGTTATCATCAGGCATCCACTGAATTGATTGAACGCTTACAGGATTATATCTTGGCGTGATTGTTCCCCAGCTTAACTCAGGCTCTACTTCACCTACTGTGTAAGCATCATAAACAAAATAGTTTTGATTTGTTTCAAGGTCAATGACCCTGATTTGGTCACACTTCTCGTAACTTCGAGAGTGATATGCCAACCACCTGCCATTGGGCGACAACGAAAGGGTTTCTTTTCTTACACCAGGCGAAAAAGTTAATTGCTGCACAACTGCTGAATCAATTTCCAATTTATAGATATCGTTTCCTCGATAATCATCTGTCCATGCTAGAAAGAATAAAGACCTGCTATTCCCAGCCCATGCTATTTCACTTGCTTTCAAATCAGAATATGCTAACAGGGGTGTTCCATCACTGTAATAGATTCTGATTTTATGATGCTCTGCCCTCTTCCCTGATATAAAGGCTATCTTTTTGCCATCGGGACTCCAAATAGGGCCATTAGAGTAAAAATCTGGTGAATTTGTTAAGTTGCGCAAATTTGTACCGTTGAAATCAACAATATAAATCTCATAAAAAAACGGTTCATCTGGAAACAGAAGATGGTCTGGTTTTACAGCCTGTAGAAACGCTATTTGTTGACTATCTGGCGACCAACTATGCTGATGAGTCGATTCTGTTGTTAATTGTTGCAGCCCAGAACCATCAGGATTAACAACAAAGAGTGTGTAAAAACAATCATCCAGAATCAAATAGCATCGTGGGGGAATCCTCTCATTCATCCTGTTCGATAAAAATGCTATTTGCCCTCCGTTTGGTGACCACCTTGAATAAAAATCGTCCGCAGGGTGACTGGTAACATTTTTTATTACCTGCCCATCCAGATTTACAAGAATCACTTCCCTTTCACCTTGCAGACTGTCAAGAGCAATTAGCGACTCTTGACTTGTATTTGTTGAATCGAATGAGAAACTGTCTGTGGGAATGGTTTGTTTTGAACATACATCTGGTGTTGATGATATGGTTGGCGTCGAGGTTGATGTCATGCTCAATTGAACTGTGCTGGTTTCTCGTGAGGATGAAACCGCTGTCGCCATTATTTCTGGCGTTAAGTCTGGATTTTGCTGGCTGCAAGCCAGTAACAAAATCAATAGTCCAGCAAAGATGAATAACTTTTGGAATGCCATTGTGACCTTTGATTCGTTTCGACTGCTCATAGTTTTTCAGAGAAAGATAAATTATCTGTTCATGTCCCCGCCGGGAATTGTAATGGTCTGGCAGCTGGCGATCAGGTCGCGCAGCATATCCAGCGTTTCTTTATGTTCTGGTGCGATGTCATCGGCCTTGAGCATGTGGTGGCTGCCAACCAAGATTAACTTGGAGCGAGGCCGAGTGACCGCTACGTTCAGGCGCTGCGGCTGGAACAGGAAATCCGCCATTTGGGCGGCGAATTTCGGGCTGGCGGTGGCAAACGAGACCAAGATGACTTCGCGCTCCTGACCCTGCATCCGTTCGACCGTATCCACTACTAGCTTTTGAACGGTTTCATCATCCATCAGGATGCGCCGCAGCAATGAGCGTATCAGGCGGCTTTGGGCGCGATAGGGTACGACCACGCCAATCTCCTCCGGGGCGACATCGCGCATCAGCAGTGAAAGCACCAGTTCAGAGATCACTTCCGCTTCGATGCGGCTGCGGACAGTGGTGTTGGTGTGACACAGATCTAGAAACACCGCTGGAGAGTCGGGATCCAGCACCAAATCCCAGCGCGTTGCTTCAGGGGATAGGTTCAAGCGGCGTGAGGCCGCTTCATTGCTGGCTTTGAGTTCACTTTTGTAAAATGTCCGGCTCGGCCAGTCAGTCAGCACATCGTTCAGGCGATAGGTGATGTTGAGCATGGTTTCCTGCCCGCGCCCGGCCAGGTAGGCGAAAATCGAAGTTTGCGCCGCTTCTGTCTCAGAAAAGGTTGTGACTGGCGGAAGTTGATTCTCATCTCCAATGAAAATGTACTTGCTGCCGGCCAGCATCCCCATAATCGCCAACGGTAGGGTGATCTGCGAGGCTTCGTCGAACAGTACCACATCGAATTCGACATTCGCCAGCCGCTGGGACTGGAGCGCAAACGGCGTTGCGCCAACCACATACCCGCCGCTTTTTTGAGCAAAGTGGGATTGATCGAAGGTTTCGAAGTTGGGCACATTTAGATCGCCAGTCTGCCGTCCTTCTCCGATCTTGCAGACCGGGATGGTCTCATCAACCTGCGGAATTTTGTTGAGCGCGTTGTGAATGGCGCGGTGGGTCAAGGCGGTGACAAAGACCCGCAGGCCATCCTGCACCAACAGTTGTGTCAGGTGTGCCAACATCAGCGTCTTGCCTGTGCCGGGCGGCCCCTGGATCAGATGGAGCAAATCGGTGGCATACGCCTGTGCCACGGCTTCAACCTGGCTTTCGTTCAGGTGCGTCTCACTCAAAAACCCACGGGCGCGCTCATAACGGGCAAAATCTACTTTGGGCGTCAGCGCTCCCTGCAAAAGCGGCAAGATGGTGCCGCGGCCAAGCTGGGAATCAGCCACCGTATCCAGCGCTGAGAGATAGAACGGGCTGGAGTCGAACCAATCCTGGTCGAGAATCCAGCCGTTGGGTTGTTGGGTTATGAAATAATGATTGCCTTTGATCAGGCTGGCTTCGAGTTCGGTTTCCCCATCGTAGTACAGGTCAAAGTGCAGGGCATTCGGGTCTCTGGGACTTCCACGATGCAAAACCACCAAATCCCCTTCGCGGAAACGTGAGTGATTGCTGTCGCAGACCAATCGGGCGATATTTTTGTCAAAACCGAGCACCCGTAACCCTTCAATTGTCCATCCTTTGGAAACCCGTTCTCCCAGCGGACGAGACCACTGCCGGTCCAACGCTTGCCATTGGGCATCGGACTCAGCCTGTACGAATTGGCGCAGGCGGTGGAGAAAATCGGCGGTGGAGGACATGGGTTTGGGTAGGTTTGTGGGATGCTTATTTTATGAAGTAATTTTACTGTGCGATTGCGGTGCAGGCGAAGATCTGCTAATCATCTTGATTCTCCCCGGTCTGGGCAAGCGCAACCATTGTCTTCGTATTAATGAAGTCCCTTAATCGCGCCGCTGCATTGCGCCGACCCGCGTAGCGGAAGAGTGTCTTCTCATTGATCCAATACGCGTTGAAGACGTTCTCGAAAATCTGGACAAGCTCTTCGCCCTGAAAAGTGAAAAACTTGTCCGAGTCCACAAAAATATCCACCAGGATTTTCTCCAGGCGTGGAAAGGTCACCCCGCGCAGTTTTTTCTTTGGAGATTGTGTCATCAGACGCGAGACTAAAATGCTTTCAGGCAATGGTAGGATATAACGTTCCATCATGGCTCGTTCGGGTTCCAGGAAAACCTGGCCGGGATATTCCTGTGTGAGTTGATTGAAGACAGACTCGCAGGCGTCTTTTTCTACTTCCAGAATAATTTGATTATTGGCCGGTTGGTGGAGCATCCATTCGTGCAGCAGCCTGGTTTCCCAGGATAAGGTTTCCAGATATGGAAAAGCCTGCTTCACAATTTCCTGGATACCCTTGCACGCTGACGACCAATCAGGCACAAAGTTTGCTCTGGACGATGAAACATCGCCCGCAGTCAGCGCGTACATCCCCGCGCCAATGGGGGTTAGCACCTGGCGTTTTTCAAGCGCATACAAAATACGACGAAAGGCCTGCTCGCTCAATTCCGGTTGGAAGCGGCTGTAGAAGCCCCGTAAGGACGATTTTGGAAAAGGCCTACGGGTAGGGAATTTTTTATTCAATTCGTGGATATGTAATTGCGAAATACTATTTTCCATCTTGGCCTGCTTCTGGCTTCGAAAAACGTCATTTCCAGAACATTATTGACGAATTACGAAGGCATTTTAGTATATCACAATTGTTTCATTCCCCATTGCCCAACAACTTTCTCGCGGTATCAGGCTCTTTCACAATTTTGCGGGCCGCCTCGGCATCGAGTTTTCCCAGACGCACCAACTGCATCAGGGATGCAAAAACGCCACTGCCAGCAGTTTCTGCATAGCGCTTACCCTGTTGGCGTTGGGTAAGTTCCCTGAAGCCTGGCTCCAGTTGCAGGCGGGCCAGTAGGATTACATTTGCCAACCTGGCTTTCTCGATCAACTCGGGCAGCAGGGCTTCATCCTGCACACTCCAGGGAATGACAGGTTTGGGCGGAGACACAGGCTTGTTGTAGGTACGGCGCACCTGTCTCCACAGGTCGCCCCGACTCGGAACGGAGATGATTTGGAAGGATGGCAACAACAGCCCGGTCAGCACTTTGCCGTGAACACAGTCGGTATCCAGGCCAAAGATTTTGTCCTGATAAATGAAAGGTTGGTCGCTGTCTGTGTAGTTGTAATGCCCAACAATAACCGGTTTATCCCCGTGCCCGTACTCATACCAGGGACGCTCATAACGTTCACGCAGGATTTTGTCCCCGCCCATTGTGCCGCACACGACAGATGGATTCTGATCTCCCGGCAGTTCCGGGTGCTGGATGTAGATGTTGATGATCCGCCTCAGCGAGCGTTACCCGTCCTGCAACAATTATCCTGCTACGAGTGTTTTATCATTAACGCACGAAGGCATGTTTGCGGAGTTCTGGCAGTCGCTTGCGCGTGCCAATGTTCAGTCCTTTGTGTCTTGATTGTGGACTATATGAACGAGATCGCGACAGGAACGCGATAAAAACGCTTGACTATTCTAAAAAAAACCATATATAATAAGAACAGCACCGTACATCTGCATAAAACACAAGTACCCCCACAACGATTTTCGTGCCAATTGTTGGCACCCACAAGGGGACAACACAACGTCCCGCGTAATTCACACAACGAGAATAGCTGCAAGGCGCGTTAGCGCCAGCCCAACACAAGGAGAAGCAATCCGGTTATGAGTCGGATTGCTTCTTGCGTTTCCTGTGCAGGTTTAGGGTCAAATCTATTATGGAAGGAGAGACCCAGACAATGAAGGCAAAGAAATGCGCACGCATTGGCAATTATGAACGCCCTGTCGTATAGGCCCTTCGCGTGTTGCGCAGTTGTTACGCGCTGCGCAACACGCAGAGTTTCTAGAAAAAATGGACAATTCAGTCCACAAAACCAATAAAATTGAGCTGAAAACGTTCTTTGCCAGCACACCCGGCACTATCACATTCAACCACAACAAATTTGGCGCAAGCAAGCACATTAGATGCCCACAGCAATTCAATTTAATCTGTAACACAAACCACCAGAAAAAATTTACCAGCAACATCACTCGGAGTCAGGGGCCAGGGTTTCACACCCACACAAGATTTACACATGAAACCACACAGGGCAAAGGCGCGACCATTCGCATGGCCGCCCCATTGCATTCCTGGCAGGCGTTGTCAGTTCTCCAAAAATAAAAACTCAGGAGAATTAACAATGACTAAAAAATTGCTTGACCCCGTTGCTGTCAACAGCGACAAAAATGCCCTTCTCACCATTGAGCAGATTCGCGCTCGCCTGAATCTAAAACGTGGCGTGGCCTACAAAATCGCCAACCCTGAACTTGGCGAAATCCCGAGCATACGTGTTGGGAAACTAATTCATGTGTCTCTGGCTGCTCTCAACGATTTCATCGCCAAGAAACTGGGCGAACCCGACACCGACCTGCGCGACATTGAGTTTTTTAATGTGAAGCAGATCAAGGCATATGGATTTGCTCGCTCCACAGTATATGGTCTGGTGCAATCAGGTAAATTGAGGGCGATACGTTTCGGATCTGTCATCATGGTGCCATCTCACTGGCTCGATGAATTTCTGAAGCAATGCGGCTATGCGCCCAGGATTTCTCATCAAGCGCGCGTAGCATCCCATCAAATTGAGTAATCTATGGACCAAATAGACAAAAAAACAGATTACCATTCGACTTGTCCATGATAAACTAATATTACTGAACCACGTTCTTTGCCGCACATCAGTTACCACAGCGATATACACGCACAACGAATCTGACGCAAGCAACTACTAGGCGTCAACCACATTAATCAGAAAGTAATTACACAACGCAGTACAGAAGGAGCAGGGGGAATTCGGGCTAACACCCGCACAGAAACCTTACTACGAGAGCACAGGCGAAGGGCGACCCCCAACAAGGGTTGCCCTTCTGCATTGGCGAGACGTTTTGGTTCTCCATTCATTCTTCAAGGAGACAAAAATGTCAACAAATCGTATTTCTTCTGTTCCTCTCGTTCATCAACCCGATGAACACCGCTATCTAACGGTTGACGAGGTTGCCAAAAGCATCCGCGTGAGCCGCTCGACAGTGCGCAATCTGATAAACGATGGTGAGATTCCGGCCATTAACGTCGGACGCCTTATCCGCGTTCATCGGACAGCCCTCGAGCAATATATTACTGCCAAATTAGGTGCGTACTTCTCAGACAACGTTGAATTTCTCAGTATTGAGGATGTAGCCAAGAAAATATTTTTCGGGCGTTCAACCGCGTATGGGATGGTAGCCGCAAGAAAAATTCCCTCCGTCAAATTCCGCTCATCGGTTCGGGTGGCCTCAACCCAATTGGATGCTTATCTCAATGGGCAGCACACTCCTCCCGAGTCGATCCCCTAGACGTAACCTGAGCAGAACTGGGATAAAATCAATGAATGACCGCACCTTAAAAACCGAATCCCTTCTGGGCGACTGTTTCGTTGATTGAAAAGGATGAAATATGTCGCTCAAAACATCTTACCGCGCCCGAAATGCCGGCTCAATAAGCATCAACCCATCTGGCTCAGTTCGCGCCCAGATTAGCCTGCCCGGCGGAAAAAGGCTGACGAAATCTTTTCGCACCAAACGCGAAGCCGAAGCATGGCTGCGTGAAATGGGCAACCAGGTGACACTGGGGCTGGATTCGTTCAATCACAGCACACGAGTTTCAGAATTTATCGCAGCCTGGCTGGAACGCAAAAAACTTAAGGTCAAGCCCAAAACACTGTTTGACTACTCCCGCTATTGCCAACGATTTATCGTTCCTGTGCTGGGAGAACAGAAAATGCGCGAAATCAAACTGCCGACCGTCAATGCGTTTTACGCGCTTCTCGTCAAAAACGGCTGTACTGTTGAAGTCGTGCGTCACACCCACAGGGTCCTGTATGCAATCTTTGCCGACGCTGTGCGCCAGGGTCATCTACCAACGAACCCGGTACAGTATGCAGATGTTCCTGCAAAGGAACAAAATCCGGAGAAAATCAAAATCTTCTCTGCGGCAGAGTACGAGACCTTCATTCAAGCAAGTTACTCGTCTAGTTTTGGCGTTTTGTATCGTCTTGCCATCATAACGGGCATGCGCCAGGGGGAATTACTGGGATTAACATGGAGAAATATGGAACTGGAACGCGGCGAAATTAGGGTCATACAGCAACTGTCCCGCTACGGGCAGAATGGCTCACGCTTTGAATTTGCGCCGCTTAAGACAGCCTATAGCAAGCGAACACTGAAAATTGGCTCACAACTAATCGACATGCTTAAACAACATTCAACAGAACAACAAGAATATAAACAACTGATGGGTAGCAAATGGAAGGAGAATGATTTACTCTTTACCAGCCAATCTGGAACACCGCTGGACCAGCGCAATATGCAAAGAGACTTTGACAAAATGCTAAAAAACGCCGGGTTGCCCAAAATTCGCTTTCATGACCTGCGACACAACGCGGCCTCGAATATGATTGCGAAAGGGTTGTCCATCGTCCAGATTTCTCGCTACCTTGGGCACTCCTCACCGAGAATTACACTGGAAATTTACGCGCATCTTATTCCAGGAGATTTTGAAGAAATCAGTAGGTCGCATGAAATAACTCAGCAGATCACTTAGAGAAATCAGTAGGTCAAAATCGACTGGTTTTTGGGAAAATTAAACAAGGAGAATGACATCGGCCCTTAAAATGAATTGCACTGAAATTGCACTGTTTCAGGCCTTTTGGCTGGTGATGGAAAAGGAGAACCCCCATATCTGGGGGTTCTCCTGCGAGAAAACCCTATATCTAGGGGGTAAATGAGCGCCCCAGGCAGGAATCGAACCCACAACCTACTGATCCGAAGTCAGGCGCTCTGTCCATTGAGCTACTGGGGCGTGACGCGGATTATACCATTTATCCAAAAGTCAAAGGTGAGCGATAGGCCTCGTTTGCATCGCGTTCAAGCTATTCTCTATCTTCATCAGTTATAATTTTTGCATACTTATACGAGGATTTACAATGCCCGTTTATTCAACAGAGAAGTGGGAAATCTGGTATCAAGATACCTTTGATCGTCAGACACCGTTCAGTATGGACGCGTATGGAAGCGGGCTTGCCAAAGGGTTAGCCGAACTCTGGGCAAGGCATCTTTTCGAATCAGTGACCGTTGACGGTCAAGAAGGATTTTCGCGTTTTTGGCTGCGCTGGAGAGATGAAAATATTTTCATCCTTGGAGATCGAGAAGGCATAAAACGGCTGCGGGAATGGTTATACAGTCACCGAGAGTATTCAAAATCGAGTTCTGCGCTTGATACAACCCCGGCACTACTGAATATAATCGTGCGCGCGCATATCCATCTGATCGAGCAGGCAAAAACGACAGAACATATTCTCAATTTGGCAGCAGAAGCGGATGATCCAATCGATTTCGAGGCTCGTTTGGATACACTTATAAATCATTAAATTCCTGATAAAAAGTGGCTTTATTGACCCCAAAAAAGTTTGACGCTAATACGGAAACCCAGCCTTGTTACCATCCGGCCCAAGCAATTGGGAGAGCTGCGGCCAGTCACGGGTCAGTTCAAAACCCCAGTTGTAGAACAGCAGCAGGACAGCAATAAAGGCCAAACTGAGGGCCAACTTGCCAGCAAGCGAGGCGGCCCAGATCTGGCGCAGCGCACTCCAGCCGCCCTGCCAGCATAAAGCTGCCAGGATCGCCAATAACGGGATCAGGTTGTAGTGAAAGCGCTCTTCGGACAACAAGACGATATGCGGAGCAGTATAGCCAAACACTGCCAAGGGCAGGACAACCGAATCGCGCCGCCAGGGCCAGATGGCCAGGCCAAACGCGGCAGAACAGGCCAAAACCATAAAGGGCGAGAGTAAAGCCAAAGCGATAAGCGCAAGCCAGGGCTGAGGGATGTAGCCAAAGAAGTTATTGGAGTAGAAGTATTGCAAAGCGCGACGCTCAAGGCCAAAAAAATGCCCGGCGCGTGCGATCGGCAGTTGAATCGCCGCCCGCAGTGGATCAGCCTGGATGAACTCGAGCCCTTTTTGGACGCCGATACGGTCACGTTCGGCGTCGTCGAGGTAGGGGATCAGGTCGAGCGAGATTCCATACTGAAACGTCCCGCTGCTTTCAGGGTGGAAGCTGACGTAGAGGGTGTAGCCCATGGCAGTTTCGATGCCCATCGGGCGGCCGTAGAGCATCGAATTGCGCGCGACCCAGGGCGAAATCGTCAGCGCGAGGGTCAGGGCCATCAGCAGGAAATTCTTGCGCTCGCGCAGGATGAAAAAGCCCCAGAGCAGAGTCAGGCCGCCGAATGCCAGGATCACGCTGCGGGTCAGGGCGGTCAGCCCCAGGAGCAAGCCAGAGAGCAGGAAAAAGCGGGTTAAACGGGTTTGAACTGCCAGCGTCAGAGAAAGCACCGATCCCAAAAATAATACATAAAAGAGATTTTCGGTTGCCAATGCCAGCGGATAGATGACCAGCATCGGGTAGAGCGCCACGATCCAGGCGGCGAAGACAGCCACGCGCGGCCTTTCGGGAAAGAGCCGCCGCGCCAAAACAAACGTGAGCGGGACGAGGGCAGCATTCAAAAAAGCCTGGACGAGCCGGGCAGTGAAGAAGCGGTCAGCATCAACGCCGGTCAGGAAGTAGATCAGGGCCAGGAAGGCCGGGTAAAGCGGCGGGCGGAAGGAAGTCAGTACACCGCGCGGATCATAATCGGCGGGAATTTGAAAGTTGAGGGTCTTGAAATAGCCCTGAACGAGGTGCAGATCGTCCTGGGCATACCAGCGATAACCATCCCCGGCAACGATCGAGCGGGCCAGCATATCGTACTGGAACATGTCATCCAAACCAATGGGCATGGCGCGCATAGCGAAAACCAGCCCCAGCCGTAAGGCCAGGGCAAGGATAAAGATAAACCAGAAGGAGAAGGAGAATTTTTTCAAGATATTATGCAAGCCGCCCTTCAACTACGTCCGGCGTCCATCGGCAAACACAGAACGTCTGACTCCGTCCAGGGCATTATTATCGGTTAGGCTGTTTGGAAACCCAGAGAAAATCGTCTTCGATTTTTGTTTTGTAGACCGGCAAGGCTTTGCGGCGGACAATCGACCCAAGCACCGGACCAAGACCAGGCGGCCAGGGCGCCCAATCCTTCACATCGCCAGTTTTCAGGTCGAAAGCCGAGTGGTGGAAGGGGCAAATAATGCCACAATCGTCAGTCACCTTGCCGTCCTTTAGCGGGAAGCGCATGTGCGGGCAGGAATTATCGACGGCCAAGATTTCGCCCTGCACGTTGAGTATCAGCACTTTGCGCGGGCCAACCTGCACCACGCGGCGCGCGCCATCGGGCAGTTCAGAAAGGGGGAAAAGTTTGAGCATGTCCATGGTGGTTACCTTTAATTTATTTATCCACAGGTTGCACAAGTCTTTTAATTATACAGGCAAGACACCAGGATTGCTAAAGCAATTCTTCGAAAATGGCGCGGGCCAGGGGAGCGTCAGCCTTGCCGCCCATCTTTCTCATCAACTGCCCGACAAACCAGCCCATCAGGCCGACTTTGCCGGATCGATAAGATTCCACTTCTTTAGGATTTTCGGCCACGATCGATTCTGCGACAGCCCGAATGGCAGAATCGTCACTGACCTTGGCCAGGCCTTCCGCTTCGACAATCTCTCGCGGCGATTGGCCGGTGCGGTTGACCTTTTCGAGCAGAGATTTGCCCGTGTTGGTGTTGACAACGCCATCATCGACCATTTTGATGATCCCGGCCAGGTAAGCCGGGGTTAATTTGAGTTCAGCAGCCGTCAGGCCGCCATCGTTAAGCAGGCGCATAACATCGTTGAGCAGCCAGTTTGAAACCCGCTTCGGATCGCCGCCCTGATACGCATTGACTACACGCTCAAAATAATCCGACAGGCTGCGTTCGGAGGTGAGGATATCAGCGTCGTATTCAGGCAGGCCATAGTCCCTGATAAAGCGGGTGCGGCGCGCCAAGGGTAGTTCGGGGAAATCGGCCAGAATTTCCGCTTTCCACTCTTCTGTCAGATAAACCGGCAACAAATCTGGTTCGCGGAAGTAGCGATAGTCGGCTTCAGTCTCTTTCGAGCGCATTTTCTTGAGCGACTGGCTGTCCTCGTCCCATTCCAACGTCCACGATTGGATTTTGCGTCCGGCATCATATTCTTTTTTCTGGCGGATAACTTCCTTCTCTATGGCAGTCCGCACGGCTTCGATGGAGTTGACGTTTTTGATTTCGGTCTTGGTATTGAGATAATCCGCGCCGACCGGGCGGATCGAAACGTTGGCGTCGCAGCGCAGGTGGGCTTTTTCCATGTCCGCTTCCGAGACGCCAACCCAGCGCAGGAGCTGGCGCAGGCGGGTCAGGTATTGGGCTGCTTCGTCGGCAGAGCGCAGGTCAGGCTCGGTCACCATCTCGATTAGCGGCACACCGCAGCGATTGAAATCGATCAGGCGATGGCTCATACCGGCAACGGTCTCGTTCTTGGTTTTGCCGGCATCTTCTTCGAGGTGCAATTTGTGAATGCGCACCCGGCGCAGATAAGCGGCGGATTTTTCAGTGGCAGGCATGGGCAAATCGAGCCAGCCGCCCTTGGCCAGTGAGCAATCGAACTGCGAAATCTGGAATCCCTTGGGCAGGTCAGGATAGAAATAGTTTTTACGATCAAAATACGAGACAGGCGGCATTTCCGCGTTGATCGCCAGCGCAAGTAAAGCCCCTTTTTCAACCACTGCCCGATTCAGGACAGGCAGCACACCCGGCATCCCGGTACAAACCGGGCAGATATTGGTATTGGGGGCTTCGTTCCAAGAATCGGCTTTGCAGGAGCAAAAAATCTTGGTCTGGGTGTTAAGCTGAATATGGGTTTCGAGACCGATGACAACTTCGTAATCCATAAAAAAATCCTTTCAAGCAAGACTGGAATCAATTATACCGTCTCTAAAGCCTGAAAGGAAAAAACTAATTTTCGGTTCGCTGATATTTGCCGTAAAGGTTCTACGCTTTTTCCGAGACTGCGCTCAGGAAAAGTGGCCCCTGCGGGGCAGTTGACAAATAAGATTCGGATCTGTATGCTCGGATCATCCCAACTGCATGGGTGAAAGGAGCAACAGAGATGGATGACAAACTGAGCATTCGAGTGGCGGACCTTCTGACAGGAAGCTACGATTGTGTGGACCGGATCGTATTCAATGCCTATTTTCAGTTTGGTCAAGTGCCAGCTGGTTTTCGTTTGTGGTGGCGGCAACTGGAAGGCTCAGATGAAGATCTGGACAACAACCATCTGATGAGAATGGCGGGACGCTTGGCCCGTTGATTGCGCGCACACGCCAGCGCCCATCACATCCCGGTGGTGGATTGCGATGCAAAAGAGCGCAAGGATGCGATCGCAGCTGAGTATCTTCCCAAAGAACCGGGGTTTGTAGGCTTATTCGCTATTTTAGTTGGTCGCGCTCCTGCTCCAGTATACAACGTGAAGAAGTCAAAGAGTGGCAAGATACTGAATATTGAGCGTAAGCAGCAGTATGTCAACCACTACCACTTTCACATCCAGGACCCGGAATGGGGTCACATCATCATTCGCATGAGCGGGCATCCACCGTTCGGTGCACAAATTATTCTGAACGGCCATGAATATGTGGCTTGTCTTGCCAAGAAAGAAGGCGTGAGCTTTCGCAAAGAAGATAACTGTTTCACACAAGTCAATCAGCCAATCCATCTGGCCCGGATTGCAGAGACCCTGAGTTCATCGGAAATCGTGGGGCAACTGGAACAGGTGTTTGATCGCTGGATTTACTCGACCTGTTTATGCTTCGCATTAGACCTGGAAGAACAGGAGCGCACCAATTTCCACTATGATTACTCGATCTATCAAGCTGAATACAGTCGCAACTTACTGTTCCGCAATGGCGGACAGATGCAACAACTGGTTCAGGCCCTGATTGACCACACGCGCTCCTGGTTGGATGTCAAGCAAGTCAAAACCATCTTTGGAGCCGCACGGCGTCCATTTCGGCAGAAAGGAACTCATGCTCAACCTCGTTTCGAAATCGTGGTCGAGAGACCTGAGTACGACTTGATTATCTTCAAAATCCATTTCGGCAAACTGACCGTCAAGTTGTACACCAAAGGCGAACGCGTTTTACGAGGTGAAGCCATTGTCCATAACACCAGAGCGCTGCATTGTCGGCGCTCCTTGCCCAACTTTTCAACGATCATCCTGGAACTCCAAAAAATCCTGGTACGCTTCTTCGATGTCTTGGAC
>JAKLPV010000150.1 GCA_022013685.1 Anaerolineae bacterium | reverse complement strand
AAGAACGGGAAATTGGTTTATGCTGTTTTGAATCGTAACCAGGATGTGGCAGTTTGGGATGCGCAAACGGGCGACTTGGTTCGCCAGTTGAATCTGCCGCGTGTCGATCCGAATTCTTTTTCGGCGACAGACCTGCAAGGGGCCTGGTTTGCCCGCAATAATTATAGCGAAACGGAATATTGGATCGAACTCTGGAACATCGAAACTGGTCAGATGACCAAAATCTCTACCTTTAACCGGGAAGCCGAACCCTTGCGTTTTAGCTCAGACGGCTCATTTTTTGCGGCTATACTTGACCAGCACCAGTTATTTGTCTGGCGCACCGACACCGGCCAGTTGGCTTATATCTCTGAACCAGATTTTGATGTTGGCGATTTCGCGTTTGACCCGCAGGGTGGTTTGCTGGCAACAGCTGCTTATGGGAAAATAACGTTATGGGATTTGCAGCCATTCACCGCTCGTGCACTGCAACCCGGTTTCAATTCCCTGCCCATGCCGCCGACTTTGACGCCTTGGGATTCCGGTAGCGATAATACCTATCCCACTCCGACTCCGCAGCCGACGCAGGTGGTCACACTGTTGCCTGTCCTTTCGGTGCAACCTGGAGCGATCAGCCCTGAGAATGCTGCCAATCTTCAATTACACGGCCGTTTGGGGCAGGGTCGGGTGAGTCAAATCCAGTGGTCGCCGGATGGCGACCTAGCGTGGGTAACGAGTTCCCACGGTATGTACGAGCTTGATCGGCAGACCTTGCAAGCTGTTCCACTGTTTGGGGACGATGTATTTTGGGCGACCAGCAGTCAGGTGCTTCCCGATGGCCGCAAGTTGGTGGCCGGTTTTACCGATGATGGGAAAATCCAGGCTTGGGAGGCAACCAGCGGAAAAATGCTGGCCGAACTGAAGGGCGGCGGTCAAACTGCCCTCAGCCCGGATGGAAAATGGCTGGTATATGAGGTTGACGAAGGGCTTGGTACTCTGGATTTGGAGAGCGGGCGAGCCGGGATCGTTTTGCGCAGTTCCTACTATTTATCCTGGCCGGTTTTTAGCCCCAACAGCCAGTATGTGGCTGCCATCCAATCAGATCGTTCCGTCCGCGCCTGGGATGTGGCGACTGGGGTGATCGTCAATGCCGCTGGCGGCCCTGAAGAAGATATCACCGATCTCTCCTTCAGCCCAGATGGGAACTACCTGGTTGGGGCAGCGGGTGGCACGGCTTGGATCTGGAGTATGGCTCCCAGCCTGTTGCCAGTCAAGGTGGATTTATTCCCTGGGAAAGTTAATGGCAATTTGACTCTCTTTGATGACACGGTTACTGCAGTTGCCACGAACAAGGATAATTCTCTGTTGGCAATTGGCACGAGCCAAAGAAAGATCCTGCTCTACAACCGGAAAACAACCCAACTGTTGGGGAACTTGGAAGGGTTGGCTAGTGCTCCGGTCGAGTTGGCTTTTAGCGCGGATAGCGCCTGGCTGCTCTCGGCTGATAGTGATGGGCAGACGATCCTGTGGGATGTGGCCAAACGCAAACCGGTAATTAAAACTCACGAGTTCGGCGGAGAAATCGCCGGCTTAGTGGCGCGGCTGGACGGTGATATATCGGCATGGATGAATAATACTGTTTGGACTTTTGGCTTTCAGGATGCCAGTCTGAAACAAACCACTTATATTTCAGCCGGGAAAATCCTGGCTGCCAGCCCAACGGGCAACCTGGTAGCAGGCTATGATCCATTGAAAGTTTCGCTCTACGATGCCCGGACTGGAGCCGTGAAACAAACCCTCCCCGAGGAAGCGGAGGATGTGTGGGTCGAATACTATTGGGAAGGGGACATTATTCGCCAATTCTACGGTGCCTTGTTTAGCCCGGATGGAAAACAACTGGCAACGTTTGGTACCGGTGGCATATGGATGTATACCAGCTCAGATGGCAAACTAATCAGTCACCTGGAAGGGAACAACGCTCGCAAGGCTGCCTTCAGCCCGGATGGGCAATGGTTGGTGGCATCTAAATTCGAAAATAATGCCCCTCCCAGTTTGATCAATTTTGAAACCGGTGCTGAGATCTTTCAATTTTACTTCCCACGCAATCCATACTCTTTTGCGGAAGGAAGTGGCTATTCACAATACGCGATTAGTCCGGATAAACAATGGATTGGTCTGTTGCGCCTCGGTAATGGTGGATATCCCAGACTCGAATTGGTGGATACTTCAATCGGTTTACTTACCCGGACATTGGAATTCCAAACCGGAATGCCGCTCAGTTTGGCTTTCAGCCCATCAGGTACACTGATTGCCATCGGCCACGCTGATGGGATGATGGATCTAGTCGATGTAGCCACACTGAAAGTTCTGACGAGTCTCAAAGCGCACTTTGGCCCGGTGACGGCGCTGGTTTTCTCTCCAGATGGAACCAGGCTGATTACCGGATGCGATGATGGCATTGTGAAAGTTTGGGGCGTTCCGTAGGCAATTCGGAAACAACATTATGCCAATACCCTCTCAAAAATCCAATACATAATTGATACGTATTCCCGTGGGGGCACAAGAGAACCGCTGTGATAGGGGTTTTTGGTTTAAAACCTTAGAGACTGTTTAATAAGTTAGCCAGAAGCCAAGCGGCGAATCAAAAGTCGTGTCATAGCGATGTAAATCATAGTTGTGCTGGTATCGGTTAACGCTTCATAATCCTTACTCAAACGCCGATTGGCATCCAACCAAGCAAATGTGCGTTCGACAACCCAACGCCTGGGTAAGACCTGAAATCCCTTTTGCCCTTCCGGACGCAGAACCGGTTCAATCCGAAAGCGAAAACGAGCAGAAACCCAGTTCAATAATTCACCGCGATAGGTTCCATCTGCCCAAATCTTGCGTAAGTTCTTGCAAAAACCGCCTAAACTGCTCAAGAGTTGTCTCGCTCCAGCCGGATCTGACACGGAAGCTGCGGTAACAACCACAGCAAGCATCAATCCGAGAGTATCTACCAGAATATGGCGCTTGATCCCTTTCATATTTTTACCAGCATCGTATCCACGAAGGCCAGCAACCAAAGTTGCTTTCACGCTTTGGCTGTCAATACATCCGGCTGTTGGATGTTTATGCCGCCCAGCCTTCCTGCTTATCTTAAAGCAGCAGACCTCTTCGGATTCGCTTCCACTACCGAGACGCAGGGACTTGTCACCATGGAGGCGTTGGCTGCCGGACTGCCGGTTGTCGCGGTGGATGCCAGCGGGACACGGGATATTCTGACTGATGGGGAGCAGGGTTTCCTCGTCCCCAACAGTGCGGATGCGTTGGCGGCGTCGATTAATCGGCTTCTGGAGTCCCCAGACCGACTGGAGAAATTCAAGGAAAACGCTCTTGCAAAAGTCAGGGAACGACCAGATGAACTGTGCCAGACGTCTGCTCGAGGTGTACGACCAGGCTGTTGATGATAAAGAAAACGATCTCAGCGTGACTGTGGGGGAATTGGAAAAAAACGAGCTGGTTTAACCGGCTGTACTGACAAAATGAATCTAAAAGGAGGTTCTAATGTTACGAAGCATAAAAGAATTACTGGGATACGAATTGATGGCAACAGACGGGGAAATCGGCAAGGTCGATGACTGCCTGTTCAGTGATGATGACTGGTTCATCCGTTACCTCGTGGTGGATACCGGCCCTTGGATTTTCGGACGAAAGGTGCTCATCGCTACCGATTCGCTAATGCAGCCAGAGTGGGCTTCGAAAACTTTCCCGGTGAATCTGACCCGCGAACAGGTCAAGAACAGCCCGGAGATAAATCTAGCCAAACCGGTCTCACGCATCCACGAGGAACAACTGCGCTCCTACTACAACTGGCCGCTCTATTTGGGAGTGTCTCCTTCGTTCCCCAGAGCACCGATTTATATGCCGCCCAACTTGTTTGATCAAAGGAAAGGCAAACCAGAACCTGCGCCCGAAGAACAATCGCATTTGCGCATTTCCTCGACCCTGCTCGATTACCGGGTATTTGCCACCGATGGGGAAACCGGGCAAGTCTCCGATTTCATCATGAACGACGAAATCTGGCAGTTCCGCTACATGGTCACTGACACCAGCGGCAAACTCGATCAGGATAAGGAAGTCCTGATTGCCCTGGAATGGATTAGCAGCATCGAAGTTGCCACAATGGGTACCTACATTGATCTGACCTGTAAGGCGATCCGGTTCAGTCCGGAATTTGACCCGACCATCCCTGTCAACAGACAATATGAGGAAGTATTGTACGATTACCACGGCAAGCCGAAATTTTGGCAGGTCGTAAAATGACCATGGGGCAACCCGGATAGGGGCCATGGATGGGATATAACGTTACTCAAAAACTGTTCAAGGACCATCTCCTTTTTTGGGAGATGGTCCTGCAAATCGGCGCCCTAGCGTTTGACCCATTCCGGCTTCATAGGTTCTCGATTAATAGCTAGAATCTGGTATATGCCTGAACAGTGTTTCGAGCCAGGTATTAACCTCAGCTGGCGAGCTCAGTGTGTAATTGGCCCGGGTCGGTTGGGCGGGTTGGGTTTCATTCACCACCTTTATTGCCAAGCCTTGATTGGTCTGGATTACATCAAAAGCCTCCTCATCTTTGTCATCGTCGCCAATGTAAACGAGTTGGGCCTTGGGCAGGGGATAATGCTTCAACAGGTACGAGACGGATTTGCCTTTATGCGCGAGCAGAGGGGCGATTTCCAAAAACTTGTGGCCACCCAAGATGCGGAATTGTTCTTCGGCCAATTCCTGCTTGACTACCTCCTGCGCCAGGGTCAGGACCCGTTTTGCAGCGGAATCCTGGCTAAATTTGGCGTGCAAAGCCAGCGCCCAATCTTTATCTTCGATATAGAACCCGGTTTCGCCCTGGATAATTTCAGCCCACCTGGGTTTAATCATCTCTAAAAAAGGACGAATTGTCTCGAGTTTGATGCGTTGAATCAATTCTCCTTTAGGAGTTAAAAGTTCGATGCCGTAGGTCCCGGCCAAGTAAAGTCCCGAAACTGGGATGAGCGCCTGAATATCGCGCAGGCGGCGTCCACTGATGATCGTCACGCGGACATCTGGCTTCGAGACCAGGCGGGTGAGTAAAGCAATGATTTGTGGGTTGGGGTTTATCGTCTCAGGGGTGGGGGCAAAATCGGCCAGTGTGCCATCGTAATCCAAGAACAGCCAGAGGGGCTGTTTACGCAGCACCTGACGAAACAACTCTTCAGGGTTTGGAACCTTCAAGATTTACCTTTCTCTAATAAGGGCAGAATCTTTTGTTGGAAAAGGCCCTGCCAGGTCAGACTCTGCCGCACGCGTCGCCGCAGCTTCCAACTGGCATTTTTCTCCATCTGACTCAGGATTAGCGCTGCGACATCGCGGGGATCGGCCTCCGCCTCGAAGGTAGTCACCTCATTACCGCCGAGTTCCTCGGCCGCCGGGATTGCGCTGCAAAATACGGACAGTCCAGCCAGGCCAGCTTCTAAAATAGGCATCCCGAAGCCTTCACGATGACTCGGCATGAACAGGCCGTCGCTAACCCGGTACAGGTCTCCAACCAGTTGCATCTCGACAAAGTATGGCTGACCAGCCTCCGGGCCGGATGTGTAGACAAAGCACATTTCTTGTTCGACTTTCAATTCCTGGCGCAGGGCCAGCAGGCTCTGGAAATAGGCCAGGCTATCGGGATCGTGCGGGTCGGGTGGGCCGGTCAGAATGATTTTTGGCTGGAGGCCACGCTCTTTCAAGGCGGCTGCCAGGTGGATGGCCAGTTCGATATTCTTGGCCTGCGTCACACGGACCGGCATCAATAAAATCAAGTCGGCTGACCAGAGACCCAAGCGCTCGATTAGCGCCAAACCGGATTCTGAAAGGCCAAGCAGTTCTTCTGGATCAACCCCGTTGTAGATCACTTCAAGGTTGTCTGCGGGGCAGTTGAATAACCCCGCCAGTTCGCGCTGCCGGAACTTTGAAATGGTGACATATCGAAGGTCTGGGTGCGGTTTTCGTAATAGATCCCATGGGTAGCCGGGAAAAACCTTCGAGCGTGAGTTCGCGCTGGTCCAGGTGAAGTCATGGCACCAGGCAATGCCGCCGGGTAAGCGACCTTGATCGAGCAGGTGGCTGAGGGCCGCCGTGAGCGGCAGGTTAAAATGTTTGGTAAAAACATTATGGATCATAACCCGATCAACACCTTGGAAAACTGGTTCGAGGCGGGCTTCGATGCGCGTAACCAGCTCGCCAAAATTAGCGGGAACCCGCCCCTGGTCCAGTTCGCGGTTAGCCTGAACAATCTCTGGATGGCGGGTGCTTATTTCGGGGATTTTGACCAACTTTGTTCCCCGGGGAAAGGCCGCCTCATCACCATCCCCAACGACAACCGTAATTTGGTAACCGGCTGCGTTCAATAAGCGGACATGCGCCAAGATAACGCTTTCCACACCACCAACAATCGGTGGCGCAGAGTAATGCAAGATGGTAATCTTTTTTGTTTTCATAGTTTTTACAACTCCAAAGATAAAATTGCCTTCAGTTGCTGATGCAGCCAATCGACGATATCTTCCTGTTCGATCAGGCGGCGCAAGCGTTCGGCGCGCTGCTGACGTTCTTCATCAGGCATCGTTAGTGCTTGGTGCAACGCCTCGGCCGTGCCGTAAACATCCAGCGGAGAAATGACCAGTGCGCCCGATTGCAATTGTTGATGCGCTCCTGTGCGCTCGGAAAGAACCAGGACGCCGTTACAGCGGTTGACAATCGGGCCTTCTTTGGCCACCAGGTTCATCCCATCGGCAATCGAATTGACCAGCAAAACGTTATAAAGCTGCAAGGCAGCCACCGCGCGCGTATAACTTTCGCCAACCAAAATGCGAATTGGCTCCCATTCGCTATCGCCATGTTTGGCATTCACGTGGCCCGCGATCCCCATCAACTCATCCAGATACGTCCGATATTCTTCCACATCGAGCCGTGAAGGCACCAGGAAAGCCAGGAATTTCACCCTGCGGCGATGTTCAGGATGCAGATCAAGCATTTCATCAAAGGCTTTGAATCCGCGCACAATGTTTTTGCTCGGTTCGATGCGGTCAATGCGCAGGATAATTTTTTGACTGCCATAATATTCCAGCAGTTGATTGCGCTGGGTTTCGACCTCATCCGATTCGGCCAATTGGAGGAGACCATTCACATCGATCGATATGGGAAAATCGCGCACGTGGGTGGCGTGATTTCGGTACCAGACCCGGCCATTTTTAAAATTGACATGCGCACCGGGTAAGTGTGATTCGCAGGTGCGGATAAAGTTCAGGCTATCCTCGCGGGTCTGGAAGCCGAGCAGATCTACGGCGCAGAGGCCTTCCAAAATTCCAAGGCGCATTTTAGCTGGCAGGAGACCCCAATCTTCAGCTCCTGGCCAGGGGATGTGGATGAAGTGGGTCAGGGTGTATTTGGCGCGCGGACGGAAGCCATAACGTATAAAGCTGGCAGCCATATACAGGTGATAATCTTGCAGCATAACCAGCGATGGGCGCGACGAAGCCTGGATTTGTTCGGCGATCGTTTTGGCGAAAAGCTTGTTGACGGTTGTATAACCATTTTCCCAAGCCTGCCAAACGGAGGCATCGATGGTGGGTTCACGAAAAATATTCCACATGGAATGTTGCAGGAACCAGAGCAGCGGATTGGCAATCACTTTGTAATAGCCATCGTAAGCCGCTTCATCTGGGGTAAGGAATTGAATCCAGACATCGTCAGCATCTTCGCCTAAAGAAACCGAACCCTCGCTCCAGAGCTTGTCTTCTTCCGATTGGGCGCAGGCAATCCAGCGGGTTTCGGTGTATCGGGCCACGCCAGTCAAAGCTGTCACCAAACCGCCACTGCCGCGCTGGAAGGTTAATTCGCCAGCTTCGCTCCTTTGAATTGTGACCGGTCCGCGGTTCGACGCAATGATCAGACGCCTTTTCGAGATGAGCTGATCAATAAAATAGCTGAAATCTTGGTCTGAATTGCCGCCGTTAAAATTGAGACTCATGGATTAATCCTTTATTTCCCAGCCGGAGACCGAGCCTGTTTTACGGGTGTCGCGAATCGCCAGGTCGATAAAGACTGCCGCAGTCCAGCCAAAAGCCAGGGCGGCTTTCTTGGGGATGGCCCCGGTTTTTGAGTTGTAATACTCGGCAATCAGATCGTGTCGCATGATCAGTTCCAGGGTTTTCCGGCAGAGAGTGGCGGCCAACTTCTGTTCGTTTATTTGTTGCAAAGCTTCCACGAAAAAATAATTGATATTAGCCCAAACCGGGCCGCGCCACATCGTATCTGGATCGTAATGCGGATCGTTGCGGGCCACAGTTGGGATAACGTACTCGCCCCAAAATTCTTCGGGGTTGGTCAGGTGGGCGAGCAGGCGGGCGCGAATGTCATCCGGAAGTTGCCCCGTCCATAATGGGTACAGGCTGAAAGGCGTCACAACCCGGACGGGTTTCTCATCGTACAGTGTCCAGAATAAACCAGCCTCCTCATCCCAGAAATCCTTGATCATCCGCTTGACGATGGCCGCGGCTCGTTTGCGCCACATTTCGCTTTCGCTACGCATCCCCAGCAGTTCCGCAATCATTGCCAGCGAACCCATTTGAACGCACAGGTAAGTATTGAGGTCTGGCGACTCGACCGGCATCCCCTGGTCCCAGAGTGGGCTGTCATCCAGGCCGGAGGAATAAGGGTGGTTATACTGTGCCAGCCCGTCACCATCATCGTCATTCATGTGCAGCCACCAGCTGTTGACGCGGACCAGTGGTGTGTAGATTTCCTTCAAAAATTCGAGGTCGGGGTCGCTTTCGTGGAGTTTGAGTGCGGCCCAGGCCAGGATGGGTGGTTTGGTGACATCGCCAACGATGGGATGGTCAATGCTTGAGACAATGCCTTCATCGTAGATGGCGTCGGGCAGCATCCCATTCGAGAGCTGGTGGATCAACATGCCGCGGATCTGGTTGCGTGCCAGGGTGGCGTCTACATGCCGAAAGGCCAGGGCATGCATGGCATTGTCCCAGAGCCATAAACCAACGTAGGATAGCTTGGAAGGCAACATCGATTCGAAAGCAACATTTCCCTGTGGACTGATCAGGTTGTTGGCCATCAGCCACCAGGCGTGCGCATACGTTTTTTGATACCGTTCTGCGACTGGCGGGATGCGATCGAACCACTCGCCCCAGCGCGCCTCGGCTGCGGCGCTGGACTGCGAAAAAGGTTGGAACTCGGTTGCTTGACCATGCTCTGGGTAAATTGTGACCATAATGGTCGCATCCTGTTGACCATCCACAATCAATTCGACCGTGTACCCGCCCTGTCGGGGCGTAATCTTGTTGCGCTTGATCTCGGCGTTGGTATGATAGGTAACATTTCGCACGGACTTGAAAGTGCCGCCGATCTCGGTCTTTTTCCAATATTGAGGGGAAACGTGGAAGCTCAATCCGGCGGTGGTATTGCGCGGGGTCTTCCAAGACAGGGTGCGCCGGTCTTGAAAGACCAGCGCAAACTCCCCAAGGCGCGTGTTGAAGGTCAGCCGGGAGGGCGAGGTGGTTAACTCGAAATCCAGTTCGGAACCGTGTTCATCGAGCAGGCGTATGTTGGTGATAAAGGCAGGGCGGCGCAGGTAGGCTTCGATCCCGGGTTCGAGACCGGTCAGGCGTTCAGCCAGTTTAACATAGAGCCGGCTCTTGTTAATGTATTTAAAGATCAGCAAGCGTGAGCCCCTATCGCTGAAAGGGATTTGGGTAATATCAATGTGGTTTTTTAATAATTTTAAGTATGGCAAGATTACTCCTCTAAAGGGTTGATGATTTGCGTGCTAAGTTTACTTTGGATTTGTTGCCCGCTCACTAATCATAGCACATCGATGAATTGTTACGCCAGCTTCAAGGAAGCCTCTGGGAATTAGCGTGAAAGAGCAAGACAGGGTAGTGAGGCAAACAGCCGGTATTCTTCGGTGTTGAATACACATCGCGGTTTTTGAAAGAGGCAGCTCTGACGAAAAACCGGTGGAACAGTGGCAGAATTTGCCAAAAAATAAAACATAAAATTTGACACTGCCTCTGTTTTTTATGTTATTGTTAAAGAGTTCCCTTTATATTCAAATGGGACTCGCATCTTCTTCTATCGTTGAACAAGGTTAATGATCGGCTTATCGATCTTTGAATAAAATCATTTTATTGACCTTGGGCAGGATGGGCGCGTTGATATCTTGTTTGGGAATAATATATCCACTGAAAGGAGGTGGTACTACTACAGAAATTCCTCTTTGATTGCCGGTCAGTGTGTGAAGCGACCGGGAAGTTTATCCATCAATCAAAACCCCTTTGAAGGAGGAAGAAATGGCACGATTCCCATTGCGGATCTTTGTTTTTTTGCTCGTTTTGGTTGTTATTCTCACAGCTTGCGGGCCTTCCACCACCGTTGATTCACAGCCAAATGGTGGAACCATTGTGATTGCGTTGGCAAATGCACCGGTTTCGCTTGACCCTGCTGATCATCGTAGTCGCGAATCCGAGACCGTCATTCGCAATATGTTTGATGGTTTGGTCACACGTGATAATGTCAACGGAGTCCACCTTGAGTTGGCTGAATCACTAACTTGGACGGATGACCAGACTTTGGAAGTGAAATTACGTCAGGGGGTTAAGTTTCATGACGGAACCGAGATGACAGCTGACGATGTTGTTTTTACCTTCGAGCGCGTTATTCTCGACAATCAGATCGAATACCCTGAACCACATACCTCGCCTCGCAAAGGCTTGATCGCCCCACTCGAAACAATCGAGAAGGTTGATAGTTACACCGTTCTGATGAGATTCAACGGCCCCTGGCCGCCTGCCTTACAGTTGCTCGTTCACCAACAGATTGTCCCCAAAGCTTATATTGAGCGGGTTGGCACGGAGGGGTTTATCGCGGCGCCGATTGGCACGGGTCCCTTTAAATTTATTTCATCCCAGCCCGGATTTGAAGAGATCGTTCTTGAGCGTTTCGATGATTATTATGGCGGCGCTCCGAGCCTGGAACCCGTGGCGACTTCCTGCGCGCAGCAAGTTGTCTTCCGCGTCATCCCAGAGGCATCCACTCGCATCGCGGCTTTATTGGCTGGCGAAGTCAACATTACAACCAACGTGCCACAGGATTTGATTGCAACCCTGGGTGCCAACACCAATGTCCAAGTAAAGACAGCGCCGGGTACCCAGCCTAAATGGCTGGAGTTGAACGTCAACATGGCACCCTTTGACGATGTACGCGTGCGACAGGCGCTCAACTACGCAGTAGATAAAGACCTGATCATCGCGCAAATTTATGGTGGACGAGCTTCTGCCCTGGCTGGCCCACTCTCGCCATATAACAGCTATGCCAACAAGGGCCTTTCCCCGTATCCGTACGACACCGCCAAAGCTATCGAACTGCTCAACGAAGCCGGTTGGAACGATACCGATGGCGATGGCCTGCTCGACAAAGACGGCCAAGCTCTGGCTTTTACCATCGATACTCTGGAAGAATTCCGTACTCTGGCCGAAGCCATGGCTGATATGTTCCGAGCCATCGGCATTGACGCCAATGTGCGCTTCTGGGAGTACAGCGTTATCCGCCCACAATTGCTTGCTGGAGAGCGTATGTCATACCTCGACGATTGGGGCGACTCAGCTTTTGACCCGGTTGGTCATTTTGAAGCCAAATGGCACGGCTTTGCCGAAAACACCCCTTACGGACGCGGCAATTTCTCTGGCTACAACAATGAACGTGTCAATGAATTGACCAAGCTCGGTGAAACTTCCGGCGACGAGGCCCAGCGCCAGGCACTCTACAATGAAGCGCAACAAATCGTCTACGATGAAGCGCCTGCCGTATTCTTGATCGTTCCTGAAGAAGTGGAAGCTGCTTCTGCGACCGTTTCCAACTGGTCGCCTGCGTCTGATAGCCGTCTCAATATGCACGATGTTTGCATCGGCGAGTAATTGGTAACCTGGTCTGGGGGAAGTGATGCATCGTTTCACTTCCCCCAGATGTTGTTTAGGAGAAAATTGCCGTGAAGAACATCAAAATTCTGGAACGGGTTCTGGCAACCGTCCCAATCATGTTTGGCGTTGCCATTATTGTCTTCTTTTTTGTGCGATTAACGCCTGGCGACCCTGTAGATATTATGATGGGGCAGGGCGGGTCGATTTCTGTGGGGGAAATGGAGCAAATTCGCGCAGAATTCAATCTTGATAAACCCCTGCACATTCAACTCTGGTACTTTCTGCGCGATGCGGCGCAGGGCGACCTGGGTTATTCCTATGTTCTCAAGCGTCCGGTCACTGACCTGATTGCGGAACGCCTGCCAGCCACCATAGAGCTGGCAGTGGGCGCGCTCTTTTTCAGCCTGATCATTGCCATCCCTATCGGGGTGATTTCTGCCGTTCGGCAAAACTCCTGGCTTGACCGGTTGAGTATGAGCAGCGCGTTTGTGGGCATTTCCATGCCCGGTTTTTGGCTGGGAATCATACTTATCCTGATCTTTTCTGTCCATCTCCACTGGCTCCCTGTCCAGGGGCGCATTGCCCGTAGTGCCGGGTTGGTCGAAGTGACCGGTTTTTTTGTGCTGGATAGTCTGCTTACTGGCAACTTTGCCGCGTTATCCAGTAGCATCCTGCACCTTGTGTTGCCTTCCGTCACGCTGGGCGCGCCAGTCGCAGCGGTGATTGCGCGGGTTTTGCGTTCATCCATGCTCGAAACCCTGCGCTCCGATTATGTCACGCTGGCGCGCAGCAAAGGCGCATCCGAGTGGATTGTTGTTTTGAAGCACGCTCTGCGCAATGCCATGATTCCCACGATAACCGTGATTGGCTTGCAAGTGGGAATCTTGCTTGGCGGTAACATGGTTATCGAAAATATATTTGGCTGGCCAGGGCTGGGGCGCATGGTTGTCAAAGCCATTTTCGACCGCGATTTCCCGCTTATTCAAGGGGCGGTCATGGTGTATGCATTCACCTTTGTCACGGCAAATCTGATTGTGGATGTGCTTTACACTTATCTCAATCCGCGCATTAGTATGGATTAGACAGGATTTGTTCTCTTGCGAGCTGAATTTCAAACTTCCCTGCAAAACCAAACATATATCTGGCAAATCCGCCTGCGATTAGGCTGGCAGAGTTTTCAAAACTTTATGAGTGCTTTGCGCCAGCACCCGCTTGCCTTATTTGGCGGTGTGGTGATGGTTTCCTATTTTCTGATGGCGCTCTTCGCTCCGCAACTTGCTCTGCATGATCCCACTCTGGGCGACCTGCGGCTGCGCCTCATACCGCCCGCCTGGCAGGAAGGTGGCGACTGGCAATATCCGCTTGGCACCGATGCCCAGGGACGCGATTTGCTTAGCCGCATCACCTATGGTGCGCGCGTTTCGTTGAGTGTGGGCCTGATCTCGGTTGGTATCTCAGTCCTGGTCGGCACCTTTTTGGGTATGCTCTCTGGCTATTATGGCGGCAGGCTCGATAGCCTGATTTCGCGGTTGGCCGATCTCTTGCTGGCTTTCCCTTTTCTGATTTTTGCGATTGGCATGATGGCATTTCTGGGTCCAGGTTTTATCAATCTGATTATCGCACTGACTTTTAAAGGATGGGTTGAATTTTTCCGGCTGGTACGCAGTGAAATGCTGGCCGAAAAAAACAAGGAATATGTTGAGGCGGCCCGTGTGACTGGACTGAGCAGCTTTGCCATCATCCTCAAAGAAATTTTGCCCAATATCGTGCAATCGGTTTTCGTTTTGGGCACCTTGCGCATTGGTTTTATGATCATTACCGAGGCCAGCCTGAGTTTTCTGGGATTGGGCATGCCGCCCAGCATTCCCACCTGGGGTTCGATGGTTGCGTCTGGGCGCGATTCCATCCTGGTAGCCTGGTGGATTTCCACCTTCCCTGGGCTGGCGATTCTGTTTCTGATTATGGCCATCAACCTGTTTGGTGAGGGCCTGCGCGACATTCTCGACCCGCGCTTAAAACTGGAAGGCTAAAAGATGAGCGCCAACTCTTTATTGGAAATACAAAACCTGCACACTGTTTTTTCATCGAATGGCAAGCTTGTGCAGGCCGTTAACGGAGTCAACCTAACCCTGAATGAAGGTGAAATTCTAGGCGTGGTGGGAGAATCAGGCTGTGGCAAAAGCACCCTGCTGCTCTCTATCATGCGTTTGCTGCGTTACCCCGGCAAAATTGCCAATGGCGTAGTACGGTTCCGCGGGCAGGAATTGATCCAACTGCCAGAAAAAGAGATGCGTGCTTTACGCGGCAAAGAAATGGCGATGATTTTTCAGGATCCGCTTTCGACTCTAAACCCGGCATTCCCTATCGGAGAGCAAATACGTGAGGCCTTGCGCTTGCATCAGATCATCCCCGGAGGCGGGTGGCCGTTTTTCGATGGCATCCAACGTCAGAAAGAGAAAGAGCGTGTCCTGCAAATCATGAGCGAGGTCGGCATCCCTTCGCCGATGGATCGCTATGCCGCTTACCCGCATCAGTTCTCTGGTGGCATGCAACAGCGCGCCCTGATTGCCATTGGCCTGGTTTGTGGCCCATCGCTATTGCTGGCTGATGAGCCTACCACTGCTCTCGATGTCACTATTCAGGCTCAGATTATGAACCTGATGAAACAAATTAACCAGGAACGCGGTACCGCTATTATTCTTGTTACGCACGATTTGGGGTTGGCTGCTGAGTTTTGCGATCGTATCGCCGTTATGTATGCAGGGCGCGTTGTCGAGCAAGGCACAGTAGATCAGGTCATCGAAGCCCCGCATCACCCCTACACCCAGGGATTGCTGGCCTGCCGTCCTAGCCTGGGTGAGCGTAAAAACCCCATTCGCCCCATTCCCGGTAACGTGCCCAATCTGGCTGATCTGCCGGAAGGTTGTGCATTTGCGTCGCGCTGTCTGTTGAAGCAAGAGATCTGTGAGCAGGGGCCTATTCCTATTTTTCAGTATCCGCAGAATCATCAGAGCCGTTGTTTGCAAGCTGTGAACTTTGTACGGCAGCCCGCATGGGATTGGGACGCGACTTACCGAAAGGTAGCAGCCGATGACCGAGAATAATAATCAGCCACTGGTGGCAGTCAAAGATATTTACAAACACTTTTATATTCGTCCCAGCTTTTTGGCGCGTACCCTGGCACGCGCCAAGGAGCTGGTTGTGCGCGCAGTGGATGGTGTCGACCTGGAGGTGTATCCCGGCGAAACGGTTGGGCTGGTGGGCGAATCGGGCTGCGGAAAAACGACCCTCGGGCGAACCATTGTCCGATTGGAAGAGCCAACGGCTGGACAACTTTTATTTAAGGGCCAGCCGGTCAAGGGGAATCAAGTTTCCTATCACGATGGAAACAAGCAAGTTCAACGTAAATATTTTCACGAAGCCCAGATCATCTTCCAAAACCCATACTCATCCCTGAACCCGCGCAAAACAGTGCGCGAGATTATCAGCAACCCATTGGATCAGCGAGGGATTCATAACCCGATCGAAATGGAAGAGCAAATCCAGATGTTGATGAATCAGGTTGGGTTGGATCATCATCATATGGACCGTTACCCGCATCAATTTTCGGGCGGTCAGCGTCAGCGCATCAGTGTTGCGCGCGCCCTGGCGATGAAGCCACAGTTCATTGTGGCGGATGAGCCTGTCTCTTCACTTGATGTCTCCATTCAGGCGCAGGTCATCAACCTTCTTGAAGAATTACGTGATGAACTCAATCTTGCATACCTGTTTATTTCGCATGATTTGAGCGTCGTGCATTACCTGAGCGATCGGGTGGCCGTCATGTATCTGGGACATATTGTCGAGCAGGGAAAAACCGATTTGCTGTTTGCTTCTCCCCAGCACCCGTATACCCAGGCGCTGCTTTCCGCCATCCCGCGTGTGCGCAAAGAAAAACGTACCGACCGCATCATATTGACTGGCAATGTGCCCAGCCCGATAGACCCACCTTCAGGCTGTCCATTTCATACACGTTGTTTTGCCAAGGTCGGAAAAATCTGCGAGGAACAAAAACCACCTTTTTTTGAGATTGAATCGGGTCAACAAAAGGTTGCCTGCTGGATTTATGCGAAGTAATAATTTTGGTATTACGGAATGGGCACCCGATAGAGCAAATGAGCTTTTTATGCTTGATGTATATACTAAAGAAGGATAATAACTGGCATTATGGTTTACGAAAGAGGATAAGTCTGGGATAATTGCCGCGCAAGAAAGAATAACCTCTCAGAGAGAAGCTATGCGCCGGATAAAATTTACAGAAGCAGAAATAACGCAGTT
>JAKLPV010000149.1 GCA_022013685.1 Anaerolineae bacterium | reverse complement strand
GCCTGGTTTCCGGGTCGCGGAAGATGCGGCCACCCGCCAGGTGGCGGATGACATCTTCTTCGGGGCTGCCCGTAATCTCAGAGATGGTTGGGATGTCCACCCGGCCCAGCTTGTCCAGGCAGAGCAGGAGCGCATCGTTGGGATTGTCTGTCTTCTCGAGTGGATGCGCTTGGCGCACGGTGGTTTTCGAGAACATATCGGCCTTGAGCCAGGTTCCCGGTCCCTGGACTTCCAAAGCTTCCAGGAAGAGCAGTTCGGGGGTGCCTTTGAGCGGGCGGGTGTTGGCTGGGTCGTTCAGGAAGCCGTAGCGGGCGACGAACTCGTCGTAGCGCGCGTTCAGGTTGTGGCGCAGACCGGCCACCGGCTCCTGGCGGACTTCTTTTTGCAGCAGCTCGCGGGCCATTTGATACAGCTCGCGCATGGCCGTGACCCGCGCCGGTTCAGCAACGGGGGCGGGTTCTGCTTCTGCCTGTATTTCTGGTAGAGTCACCCCGGCAAACTGAGTCTGCGGGGCTTCGAGTGTCAGCAGGTCTTCCGGCAGACTGGCTTCCAGGGCGGCGGCGATTGCCTGACCCAGATCGCGCTCATCGGGCAGAACGGTGTACTCGTAGTTGCGGTACATCGTGCCGGCCGCGGCGGGCCTCCCCAGGATGTTCTCTGGGTGATCGAGGAAGTAGCGATTGACCCAGAAGGCCTGTTCGGCCCAGTCGCGCTCGTGATGGCGCAGGGTCAGTCCGCCCACATTGGCCCAGTCTGGCATGACTTTGTTCTTGTGGTAGCGCTTGCGCAGGAATAGCAGGTCGGTGACAACTTCCGTGCCCGCATTGGCCATGAAGGCGTTGTTGGGCAGGCGCACGGCGGCCAGCAGGTCACATTGTTCGGCCAGGTACTCGCGTACTTTGTCATCCTTCTTGTCCAGGGTGTAGCGCGAGGTGATGAAGGCCATCACGCCGCCCGGACGCAGCAGGTCGAGGCTGCGCGCGAAAAAGAAGTCGTGGATCGATGTGCATAAGTAGCGCGGCAGGCCGTCGAAGACAACCGGATAGCTGCCGAAGGGCACGTTGCTGATGGCAACATCGAAGAAACCTTTGGGCAGGTTGACATCTTCATAGCCAGCAGCGAATACCTTGCTCTCCGGGTGCAGGTTTCCCAGGATCAGAGCGGTCAGGGTGTCGAGTTCGACTTCCGTCCAACTGCACTTTTCGCGCAGATCGGGCGGGGTGGCACTCTTGAAGTGACCGACGCCAGCGGATGGATCGAGTACCTGGGCTTGTTCCAGTTTGCCGATGCCCAGCCGTTCCAGTCCGCGCCAGATGGCGGCGATAATCGGGATTGCGGTGTAGTGGGCGTTCAGGGTGCTGGCTTTGACAGACTCCCATTCTTTCTTGCTCAGGGTGCTTTCCAGGCCGAGATTTTTGAGCGCGTAGTTCATGACCTCCGAGTGCCCCCAGCCAACGTAGCGCGCCAGGATGTTGAGTTCCGCAGGCGTAGCCGCGCGGCCTTCTTCTTCCAGCTGTTGGGCGATCTGGATGGCTGCGACATTGTTCCTGGCTTTATCGGCGGGGCCGCGCCAGGTCAATGCATCGGTCGTGTCGAAGTAAAAATCCATTTGGGTTGCCTCCTTTTGGAATCAAAAAAGCGGCATCGAATGAGCCGCTCCTTGTGTGTTTGCCTGTGCTGGATGTTTTTTCCAGCGCCTGTTATTTTTTGGCTTTGCAGATCGGGCAGAGATCGGGACTCTTGTGCCAGCGTTTCAGCTTGCGTTCCAGATCACGCCCGCCTTCCCAGGTTCTGGCCAGGATAAAAGTGATCCCGGCCTCGTGGATGACTTGTGTCAGTCTTGCGCCCTGGCCGGTGCGGTGCTCTTGCAGCCGGTTATCAAGATCGTCTGTTGAGCCGAGGTAATGCCGGGCGTGACAATATGGTTCGTTGAAGTGGAGCAGGTAAACTGTCATGTGTGCCTCCTTGTGTGTGAATTTTGGGGAATATGAGTCTTGCGGGGTGGTGCTTTCAAGCGTAGGGATTGACAGTTCAGCGCAAGGGCAGAACAGCAAATTGACCCCGGTCATGTATATGACCGGGGCGGATTTGGCGTTCTGTGCGGATGACAACTTGGGGATTTTGAAGAACAGGCTTACGAGCAAGCCTGGATTACAAGCATTCCGTGCTGTCAGGTTTTCGCATATTGATGGGGGATGAAAACGGGATACCCCGTTTCAGGTTGAGTGTCCGGGTTGTATTCAGCTGCTTCGACTTCACGCATTACCAGATCATCGGCAGCAGGCGCGTTCAGCACGACACGCAGCGCCTGCCAGTAGAAATCCTGATCTGCTTCGGCCAGGCTGGCCAGATCAGATGCGGTTGTGCCGGTTGGGAGTGCGGGATAACCGCTCTCTTCGCGGTATTTCAGGTAGTGGGCCGCAACTTCGGACATCGGGCCGCGGTAGGATTTGTAGCGAGCGTTTGTGTTTGCACGAGTGGGTCTGCTCTTTGAGCGGAAAACTTCAAGGCGGCCAGCGTGCATGGTTCCGAGGTAGTATGCCATCTCGATCCCCTATGGCTGGTAGTCCCAGACCGGGACTTCGAGTGTGTATTCTTCGTCGTTACCGGCTCTCTGGATACTGCCCTTGAAGCGCCAAAAACTCAGGGTCATGGTTTCGTTCGTTGGGATCAGTTCGCCAACCGTGATGTACCAGGCCGGGCCGCCAGATGCCGAAACGTATTCGGGCTTGTTGTCCGGGTCGCGGTAGGCGGAAAAGCGGAAGCAAATCATCTGGACATCATCCGGTTTCAGGTCACGGACGATGCCATCCAGAACGGCGATATCACCAGCGCGGGCTTCGAACTTGTCCGCCAGAATGCGGATAGCATCTCCGGGGCGGGGGCTGCGGGTGGATTTGAGCATGGGTTTCCTCCTTGTGAATTGGGTGATGAGTGTGGTTTTCGCGGGGGCCTAGTTAAATCCCAGTCCACGTTCCT
>JAKLPV010000148.1 GCA_022013685.1 Anaerolineae bacterium | reverse complement strand
ACTTCTTTGTCACTTTTTGTTCAAGAAAAAGCTTGATAAAAACGGCATATACCACCAGTCCGACGATCAGCAGAGCGATAGCCAGTAAATTACTTGCCCTTTGGTAAAAGGCGGCGGTGCCGAACAAAACCCATGCCAGTGAATGAAACCAGTGCAGGATATAACCGCCAAAAAAACTGCTTTCTGGCCGGGTCTTTGGGCGGATAAAAATAAAAATCGCCGCGATAATGAAGCATACGAAACCGATCATGGGCAATGGAATTCCTAAAAACATATCTGTCTCCTTGTTTTCGATTCTGGGCGATTTTTATGAGTTTGTGATAAAAATATAAATCAAAAACCCGTCAGCATTATAAACCTCGCGGGTAGTAAAATAACATAATTTGCAATTATTCTGATTCCGAAAGAGGCTTCTATGAGTTCAAACATGCAAGAACGCGCCTTGAGCGCAATCCGTTTCCTGTCAGCTGACGCCGTCCAGCAGGCCAACTCCGGACATCCCGGCTTGCCGATGGGTGCCGCGGCAATGGCTTATACCGTTTGGATGCGCCACCTGCGCCACAATCCGCGTAACCCGAAATGGCCCAATCGCGACCGCTTCATCTTGTCTGGTGGGCATGGTTCGGCCTTGTTGTATTCCCTTTTGCATCTAACTGGCTACGATCTTTCGCTGGATGAAGTCAAGCGCTTCCGCCAGTGGGGGAGTTTGACCCCCGGCCACCCGGAATTTGGCCTGACTCCCGGCATCGAGACGACCACCGGCCCTCTGGGGCAGGGATTTGCCAATGGGGTGGGCATGGCCATCGCCGAAGCGCATCTGGCTGCGGAGTTCAACACCCCTGGTCACAAGATCGTTGATCATTACACGTTTGCCATCGTGACTGATGGCGATCTGATGGAGGGTGTCTCCTCGGAAGCGGCCTCGTTGGCTGCGCATCTCAAGCTTGGAAAGTTGATCTACCTGTACGACGATAACCACATTTCGATTGATGGTTCCACTTCGCTTTCGTTCACCGAAGACCGCGCCAAACGTTTCGAAGCCTATGGCTGGCATGTCCAGAGCATCGCCGACGGCAACGATGTCGATGCGATCGATGCGGCCATTCAGAAGGCAAAACATGATGAACGCCCGTCGATCATCATGTGCCGCACCATCATTGGGTTTGGCCTGCCAACCCGCGCCGGAACATCCAAGGCGCATGGCGAACCACCCGGAGATGCCGAGCTGAATGGCGCGAAAGAAGCTGCCGGTTGGCCGATCGAACCGCGCTTTTATGTGCCAGAAGATATCTTGAGCTACTTCCGCGAAACCCTTGAGCGTGGACAACAGACCGAGAATGAATGGAATCAGCTCTTTACAGAATATAAGGCTGCCAACCCTGAGAAATCGACCGAGTTTGAGCGCCGGATGCGCGGCGAGCTGCCCGCAGCCTGGGATGCCGATTTACCGGTTTTCCCAACCGACGAGAAAGGCATGGCCTCGCGCGCCGCGTCTGGCAAAGCGCTCAATGCGATCGCGGCCAAAGTCCCCGAATTGCTGGGGGGCTCGGCCGATCTGGCGCCATCCAACAATACCTGGCTGACCGGTTTGCCCGCTTTCCAGCACGAAACCCCTGAAGGACGCAACTTCCATTTTGGGGTGCGTGAACATGCCATGGGCGCGGTAGTCAACGGCATGACCTACCATGGTGGGTTGCGTCCGTTTGGCGCGACTTTCCTGGTGTTCGCGGATTACATGCGCCCTCCGCTGCGCATCGCCGCCCTTTCGCATTTGCCGTCGATTTTTGTGTTTACCCACGATAGCATTGGCGTCGGCGAAGACGGACCGACTCATCAGCCGGTGGAACATGTCGCCAGCCTGCGCGCCATCCCGAATCTGACGGTCATCCGCCCGGCGGACGCCAACGAGACGGTCGAGGCCTGGAAGGCGGCCATACTCAACCAGCACGGCCCGACGGCCCTGATCCTGACCCGCCAAAACCTGCCAACTCTCAACCGCGAGCTGTATTCCGAGGCTTCTCTCTTGCAGATGGGCGCGTATGTGCTGGCGGATATCGGCGACGATCAGCCGGAATTGATCCTGATGGCTTCCGGCTCGGAAGTTTCCCTGATCGTCGATGCCGGCACCCGCCTGGCGATGGAAGGTGTCAACGTGCGGTTGGTTTCCGTTCCGAGCTGGGAGTTGTTTGCGAAACAGGATTCGGCTTATCGTGAGTCCGTGCTGCCCGCCGCTGTTAGCGCAAGAGTCGCTGTCGAGGCAGGAATTGGTATGGGTTGGGAAAAATTCGTCGGCCAGTCCGGCGCAATACTCTCTCTCGAGCATTATGGCGCATCAGGCCCGGCTTCGATTTTGTTCAAAGAGTTCGGTTTTACCGTTGAAAATGTGATGGCGAAGGCCCGCGAGGTAATGAAATGAAAGTCGCAGTTGGCGCCGATCATGCCGGTTTCCCGCTCAAGCAGACGGTGATCGAGGCGGTGCGCGCTGCCGGACACGAGCCGATTGACCTGGGCACGCACAGCACTGAGGCGGTTGATTACCCTGACTATACAGAAAAGGTTGGCCGGGCGATTTTGGATGGCCGGGCCGAGCGCGGGATCATGCTGTGCGGCTCGGCGGTTGGCGCGAATATTGCCGCCAATAAAATGAAGGGCATCTACGCCGGGATCTGCCACGATACTTATTCGGCCCACCAGGGCGTGGAGCATGACGATATGAACCTGCTCTGCTTGGGCGCGCGGATCATCGGCCCCGAGCCGGCGCGTGAGATCGTGGCCGCTTTTCTGGGTGCGCGCTTTGTTGGCGATGACCCTGGCGAGGAGCGCCATCAGCGCCGGGTTGGCAAGGTGCGCAAGATCGAACAGGGATAAACGATGGGCGATATCCTGACCCATGCGGAATATAAGCGGGTTGAGCGGATTGGCGCCGTGATTACACTTGGCGCCAATCTTTTGGGCGCATTGATCACGTATTTTTATCTGGCCGTGGTTCAGCCGATTCCGCAAGGCAGCTCGCCGTTAATCGATGTTCCGTATTGGAGTTCGCTTGTTTCACTATTGGCGATCACTTCTTTGCTGTTTTTAGGGAACTTTGTTGGCGGCCGGGCAAACCGTTACTTTCCAAAATGGGTGACGCGGCTGATCGATGGCGCGCCGATTGGCGATGTGCCGTTGCAAGCCCGGCGCGAGATTTTGCAGTATCCGACTTCGGTTGCCCTGGTTTCGCTGTCGATGTGGTTTGTGGCCGGGTTTTTCTTTGGATTTTTGCTGTCCGGGGCCTGGCAGGCACTGGCAAGCGTCTTTGGCGTCGGCGGTGTTATTACCTCGGCAATCGTTTATTTTGCCGTGGATGCTGTTTGGCGGCCCGTGGTCTGGCTGTTCTTTCCTGATGGCCGCACCAATGATGTCGGGGCCTGGCGCAACTCGGTTAAGTGGCGGTTGGTTCTGGGGTTTGTGCTGGTCGGGTTTTACCCGGCGACGCTGCTCTCGCTGACAGCGGTCAGCCGCGCTGAGGCCTTGCTGGAAGCGGAAAATCCGCAGGCGATTCTGCTAAATTTGTATATCGCCGTGGGTGTGATCTCGCTGGTGGCGGCTTCGGCCGGATTTGCCCTGGCGACCCTGGTCTCGCATTCAATTGTTGATCCGCTCAGGCGCTTACAAGATGCGATGGGGCGCGTTGCAAAAAATGATTTGAATGTGCGCCTGTTGGCCGATACGAATGACGAACTGGGCTATGTCACCCAGGGATTTAATGAAATGGTTGCTGGTCTGCGCAACGCCGAGGTGATGCGTAACTTGCTCAATTTGTATGTCAGCCCCGAAGTGGCGCGTGAGGCCATCGAACATGGCACCAAACTCGGCGGACAGTTGGTAGAATGTACCGTCCTGTTTTCGGATATTCGCGGGTTTACCTCGCTTTCCGAGCAGATGCCGCCCGAGCAGTTGATCGACCTGCTTAATCGTTATATGAGCCGCATGGTGGATGGGGTGATTGCCAATGGCGGACTGGTCAACAAATTCGGCGGCGATTCGCTGCTGGCGGTTTTTGGCTCCCCACTTAATCCGGCGGACGATCACGCTGCCCAGGCCATTCGCGCGGCGCTGCACATGCAGAAGTCGCTCAAAGGGTTCAATTCCGAGCAGAAGGTCAGATCTCAGCCTGAGTTGCAGATCGGGATCGGCCTCGCCAGCGGCCCGGTCGTGGCCGGTAACGTTGGCGGCGAAGGCCGCATCGAGTACACCGTCATCGGCGACACGGTCAACCTGGCGGCCCGCCTGCAAGACCTGACCAAACAATTATCGCGTTCAGTTCTTTCGAGCGCGGTCACGGTTGAACAGGCTGCACGCATAATCCCATTTGCTGCCGAGCCGCTGGATCCGATCGATGTGCGTGGTAAATCTGAGCCGGTAAAAATCTACGCAGTGATTTCGGAGCTTTGATTTGCAGGTTTTTTATAAAAAATCCAAACTGAGGCTGCCCACAAAGCGCCGGGAATGAAGTATGAAAGTTACAATTTTTTCAGAAGGTTATTTCCCGGAATTGTCAGGTGTAACGGTGAGTCTGCATAAGCGGCTTGAATGTTTTAGCCGTTGGGGGCATCAGGTTCAGGTTTTTGCGCCAGATTATTCCGCTTTGTCTGGTCTATACCCAAATTACCGGGATTATCTTGGCGAGATCATGCCAGGGGTCACTGTGCATCCTTTCGAGAGTGTGCCTTATTATGTTGATTACACTCGTGACCCCAAACCCTTTTCGCTTGGCGCTTTGGATGAAAAAATTATCCAATTTGGCCCGGATGTCATTCATGCTGAATGTCCTGAGAGGCTTTTTCTGGGCTTTTTGAGCCGCCCAGGCATCAAACTTGCCAGGAAGTTGGGTATTCCGGCTACTGCGATTTATCACACCAACTACCTTGCCCTTGCGGATGGTTATAAGGAGCAGGTTGCTTTTCTCGGTATTCCGGGAATGACCTACCTGGCAAAAAAACTGCTGGTTTGGGTCTATAATAGCTACCGGGTTTTGATGATCGCATCGCCTGGCGCATCGGGCTATTTATCTTCCTGGGGAGTTAAAAACGGGCGTCAGGGTACTTATAATGGCGTCGACCCTGCCGAGTTTTTCCCTGCTGATTCTGTTTCCGTTAATGACGGGAACCTTAACTTTTTGTATGTGGGGCGTCTTGCTCCCGACAAAGACATTCCTACCCTTATCCAAGCCTTTGAGATCGCCTATGACGCCTTGCCCAACGCTCATTTTACGGTGATTGGGGGCGGCCCGGATGCTGATCTGGTAAACGCCTGGGTTGGCACTCATCCACGGGCCAGAGCCTTGGGACGGGTTCCATACAGCGAGATGGCAACCCATTTTCGCAATGCTCATGTTTTGGTTTCAGCTTGTCCTATAGAACAACGACCCTTGTCTTTGCTCGAAGCGATTGCCTCTGGCCTGCCAATCATTGGAGCCAACAGCGGCGGGGTCAAAGAACTGGTTGAACATGAAGGGTCCGGCTTGCTGGTAACTCCGGGTGATCCGGTTGCCCTGGCCCAGGCCATGATCCGTGTTGCGAATGATCTGGAATTTTATGGTAGGCTTCGTGATAGAACTTTGCATCTCTCCCAGTATCAAAGCTGGGAAGTATGTTCTCGTGAAATGTTAAAAACCTGGCAAAACTTGCTGGATGAAAAGTAAGAATTTTATTCTCGTCATCATATTCTATTTGGAGTGTTTCTATGTCTTCCCCGATCCAAAACCTTACCCTGTTAGGCCAATCGCTCTGGTATGACAACATCCAGCGTCGATTGCTCGAAAGCGGCGAACTGGCCGCCATGATCGAACGCGGCGATATTCGCGGCGTAACCTCCAACCCGACCATTTTCCACAACGCCATCAGCAAGACGAACGATTACGACTCGGCCCTCGTTCCGCTGGCGCTTTCGGGTTGGGATGCCGAATCTATTTTCTGGCAGCTTGCCGTTGAAGATATTCGCGCCGCCTGCGATTTGTTCGCTCTGCTCTATGCCGAAACCTTCGGTGTGGATGGCTACGTTAGCCTCGAAGTCAGCCCGTACTTTGCCAACGACACCGCAAAAACCATCGAGCAGGCCAGGCATCTTTGGCAGACTGTCGGTCGTTCGAACCTGATGATCAAGATCCCCGCCACCAAAGCCGGCCTGCCCGCCATCCGCCAGGCCATCGCGGCCGGGATCAATGTCAACGTCACCCTGATTTTCTCGATCGAGCGCTACCGCGAAGTCATCGAAGCTTATCTCTCCGGCCTTGAAGATTGCCTGCTCTCGGGCGGCGACATCGAATATGTTCACTCGGTGGCTTCGTTCTTTGTTTCGCGCCTTGATAGCAAGATCGATCCGAAGCTGCCAGCCAACTCGCCTCTTCTGGGCAAAGCTGCGATTGCCAACGCCAAATTGGCCTATGAAGTCTTTCAGGAAACCTTCAACAGCGAGCGCTTTGGCAAACTGCAGCTTTCCAAGGCCAACTTTCAGCGCCCGTTGTGGGCCTCGACCGGCACCAAAAACCCGGCCTATCCCGATACGCTCTATGTGGATAGCCTGATCGGCCCGGCCACCGTCAACACCGTCCCACCCCAAACCCTGGATGCCTTCCGCGAGCACGGTAACGCCGCCCTGACCCTGCCTGAGGGCGTGGACGAATGCCGCGCCCAGGTTGCCGAACTCGAAAAGCTGGGCATCTCGCTCAAAACTGTGACGGATGAGTTGGAAGAAGAAGGAGTTAAATCCTTCGCTGATGCCTTCACCGCTCTCCTCGACTCGCTCGAAGCCCGCCGCAAGTCCGCTGCGGACCAGGCCGCCCCGATCCTGGCTACCGTTAAAGATGCCGTAGCCACACTGGAAGCCAAGTCCGCTGCCCCGCGCATGTGGGAGATCGACCCGACCCTGTGGACGGATGACCCCGCCGGACAGGCTGAAATCAAGATCCGCCTGGGTTGGTTGAAATTGCCCGAAACCTCGCGTGCCGCCATCCCCGAAATCAATGCTTTTGCCGAAACTGTCCGCGCCGAAGGAATTCAAAACACCCTGCTGATCGGCATGGGCGGTTCCTCGCTTGGCCCCGAAGTCTTTTCGCTTGTTTTTGGCGCGAAAAACTTTGCCATTCTCGATTCGACCGACCCCGGCCAGGTTGCCGCAACCGCCGTCCGCTTTACGCCAGAAACCACGCTCTACATTGTCGCTTCAAAATCGGGCGGCACGGCTGAAGTCATGGCAGGTTTCGACTATTTCTGGTCGCTTTCCGAACAGAAATTTGGCGAAAAAGCCGGTTCGCGTTTCATTGCTGTGACCGACCCCGGCACCTCGCTTGAAAACCTGGCCAAGAGCCGCGCCTTCCGCAAAGTTTTCAATGCCGATCCGATGGTGGGAGGCCGCTATTCGGCCCTGACTCATTTTGGCCTGGTTCCAGCTGCTTTGATGGGCATCAACCTCGAAAAATTCCTGGCCAGTGCCGAGAAAATGTCCAAGCAGTGCGCTGCGGATGTTCCCGCTGCGCGCAACCCCGGCCTGGTGCTGGGAGCGGTGATGGGCGGCTGCGCCCTCGCCGGTCGCGACAAGCTGACTGTCCTGGCCGACCCGCAACTGGCTTCGGTCGGTTCCTGGCTCGAGCAGTTGATCGCTGAATCGAGCGGTAAGCTTGGCAAGGGCATCGTGGTTGTGGACGGTGAGCCCCGTTACGAGGCCGCTTCTGCTGCTTATGGCCCCGATCGTCTGTTTGCCTATCTGCGTTTCGACGGCGGACTCGATACTTTTGTCGCTGTGCTGCGCGCTGCCGGGCATCCTGTCCTGACTTTTGACCTGACCGACCCCCACGATCTGGGCGGAGAGATTTACCGCTGGGAGGTGGCGACCGCCATGGCCTGCGCCCTGCTCGAAGTCAATCCCTTCGACCAGCCGGATGTCCAGATCGCCAAAGATATCGCCAAGGGTAAAATCGCCGAATTCCGCGCCAACGGCAAACTCAGCGCCGGAACCTTTGTTTCATCCGAAGCTGCTGATTTTGCCGCCACCCTGGCCGATTTCCTGGCCGGAACTAAACCGGGCGATTACGTTGCGATCAACGCTTACCTGCCGCGCAACCCGCAACTGGATGCGATGCTCCAATCCCTGCGCGCTGCGGTCACGAAGAAGACCGGTCTGCCGACCACCCTCGGCTTTGGACCGCGCTTCCTGCACTCGACCGGCCAGTTGCACAAAGGTGGTGCGGATAATGGCGTTTTCCTGCAAATCACCTCCGACCCGCTGGTCGATTTCGACATTCCCGGCCAGGGTCTGACCTTTGGCACCCTCGAGCGCGGGCAGGCTCTCGGCGACTACGAAGCCCTCGCCACCCGCGGACGGCGCATCCTGCGCATCCACCTGCCCAAACCCGAAGCAGTTGGGAAGCTGCCCGGATTGCTGGCAGGCTAAACCCGCTAAATTTTATCGTCGTGTGGAGAGAATTCCACACGACGATTTTTTATCTTGAACTTGTTGTATTTTTTTTTCAAAAGAAGATATGACATTTGCCACTTTATTCACGATTTCACACTGCTTATACTGAAAAAAGAGTAAGTTGTGAGGCAAGACTATGTCGCATGTCACTTTGAAATCCGGTTATACAGAGTTGGTCGAGCGGCTCAACCGTTTTCCGCAGGGTGCGCCGCCTTCGGATACACTCTACAAGATCTTAAAAATCCTGTTCAGCGAACGCGAAGCCGAACTGGTGGCGCTCCTGCCGATCAAGCCTTTTACAGCCGAAAAAGCCAGCCAGGTCTGGAAAATGGATCTGACCGAAACGCGCAAGGTGCTGGACGGACTCGCCAGCCGCGCCATTTTGGTGGATATCGAACACGAGGGCAAAGTAACCTATACCCTGCCGCCGCCCATGGCCGGATTCTTCGAATTCTCGATGATGCGCCTGCGCGGTGATGTTGACCAGAAAGTTCTCGGGGAATTGTTTTACCAATATCTCAACGTCGAAGAGGATTTCATCCGCGAATTATTCGTGCGCGGCGAAACCCAACTGGGGCGCGTCTTTGTTCACGAACCGGTTTTGTCTAACGAAAACGCCCTGCATGTGTTGGATTATGAGCGCGCCAGCGAAGTCATCCAGACCGCTGCGCATCGTGGGGTTGGCGTTTGCTACTGCCGTCACAAGATGATGCACGTTGACCGCAACTGTGATGCGCCAATGGATATTTGCATGACTTTCAACGGTACCGCGCAATCGCTGACCCGCCACAGCTATGCCCGCGCGGTGGATGTCAGCGAGGGGTTGGATCTGCTCCAGCAAGCCTATGAGCAAAACCTGGTGCAGTTTGGCGAGAATGTGCGTGAGAATGTTAACTTCATCTGTAACTGCTGCGGATGCTGCTGCGAAGCCATGATCGCGGCGCGCAACTTCGGGATGCTGAACCCCGTGCATACCTCCAATTTTTTGCCGGACGTGGATGAATCCAGATGTAACGGCTGCGGAAAATGCGTCAGCGTTTGCCCGGTAGAGGCGATGGCGCTTGTTTCTGCTAACAACCCGCATCAGCCGAAGATGAAAAAGGTGAAGGTGGATGAAGATCTGTGCCTGGGCTGTGGCGTCTGTGTGCGGACCTGTTCCCGCGCAAGCCTGAGTTTGCGTTCCCGCCCGGAGCGGGTCATCACCCCGATCAACTCCGTCCACCGCACGGTGATGATGGCCATCGAGCGCGGCGACTTTCAGAACCTTTTGTTCGATAACCGTGTTCTCTGGAATCACCGCGCCCTGGCGGCTGTCCTGGGAGTCATCCTGCGCCTGCCGCCGATTAAGCAGGTTCTGGCAACCCGCCAGGTGAAATCGCAATATATGGAATACCTGGTGACTCACATCAAGATTTGAACTATACTATTTTTATTCAGGAGCAGCTTGGTATGGACAATCGCAGGAAAGAAATGCGCAAAAAAGTGATGGCGTTTACGCCAATCCGCGATTCGGGTCGGGGAGCCTTGCTGGGTTACCTGGCAAACCTGACTTTACAAGGGGCCATGGTTGTCGGTGAAAAACCACTTGAAATCGATTCGCTGATCAGCCTGGGTATTGACCTGCCTGGCGACCTGCCGGGAATTTCTTCCCGGCGCATGATCATCCCGGCGCGTGTGGCGCGCTGTGTGGCAGACACGGAGAGTTCCCGTGAGTTTGGCATCGGTTTCGAGTTTGTCGAAATCACGCCCGATCACGCGCAGATCGTTGAAGCCCTGCTGGATCGCTATCACTTTCGTCACCGTGAGTGGGCCAAAAAGGAAGAGTAACCGGGATTTCAAACAGGAAGATGTACACGAAAACACCCTGCAGGTTTAAGGCCGCAGGGTGTTTCTGTTGTTTTTTAATTTTCGCGTGGTTCCCAGAGCGTGGTTGCATTGCGTCCCCCGCGCTTGGATTCGTAGAGCGCCTGGTCTGCGCGCGCTACAAGCGTTGTAATGCTTGTTTCGGCGGCTTCATCTGAACAGGCAACCCCCAGGCTGATCGATAAATTGATTTTCTTGCCATCGTGCGACTGCGGAGAGCTGGCGACGATTTTGCGTAAGCGTTCCGCGGTCAAAAAGGCTGACTCTGGCCCGGTTTCTGGCATGAGCAGGATGAACTCCTCGCCGCCGTAGCGCGCGAAAATATCCATCGCGCGGATATTGAGCTGAATCATGCTTGTCAGGTTGATCAGCATCTGGTCGCCAAAGGGGTGACCGTGCATATCGTTGATCTGCTTGAAATAGTCCGCATCGATCAGGATGATCGCCAGCGGGCGCTTGTGGCGGGTGGCTTTTGCCATTTCTTTTTCTGCCAGGGTAAAAAAATGACGCCGGTTAAGGATTTTTGTCAGCGGGTCGGTGATCGCCATTTGTTCCAAGATCGTGGTCTTTTCGAGCAGGGCGGCTGTGCGTTCTTCCACGGTCTGCTCCAGCCCAACTGCCAGGTCTCGCAACGCCTTTTCGCGTTCTTGAATGGAGGTCACCATCAGATTGAACGCTCTGGCAAGCTGTCCGATCTCATCATTGGAACTGGGGTTTACCCGAATCGACATGTTGCCTTTCGACATCTGATCGGCTCCGTGGGCTAGCTCACTTAATGGGATGGTGATCTGGTTGGCAAGCCAGAATCCCAGCAGGGCGCTGGTCAGCCCGGTCATGAGCGCCAGGAAAATGCTCTCCACCGTCATATCGTTGATTTTCTCTTTCAGAGGGCTGGTCGAGAGGCTGGCTGCGATCGCGCCGATCGTCTGGTTGCCCAAAACAACTGAACGGCCTGAAATATATTGATCGTCAAGCCATTCCCTGTGTATCTGATTAGGTTGCAGTTCAACCAACACGCTCCCCAGCGGGTCAATTTCCCGCGAAAAAGCAGGTTCGGTGTTCCTTGAATCGACCAGGGTTTTGCCCTGGGCATCGTAAGCGATAAAAAATATAAGATCGGGATTATCGCTCAGGGCGCGCGCAAGGCCCCATAATTCGTCGACCTGCAAATTGTAGAGAGGGTCGCGCAGGCTGAGGGAGGTGGTTTCGAGCAGCAGGTCGGCCTGGCTTTCCAGATCCTGCTGAAAATACTGCTTTTCAAGCTGGATCGAGATGATGGTTAAAATAAAAACTCCCGAAACTGTCAAGCTGCTGACCAGGCCGGTTATTTTTGTTCTGAGGGAAAGGTTTTGCCAGATGCGTTTCATGTACCTGTAGAAATTAACGGCGTTGTTGCATGAATAAAAGGAATGGGCGCAGTGCCCCTACCCATAGAGCCTTTTTTAGTTAATGCGATATACTAAAGAAGGATAATAACTGGCATTATGGTTTACGAAAGAGGATAAGTCTGGGATAATTGCCGCGCAAGAAAGAATAACCTCTCAGAGAGAAGCTATGCGCCGGATAAAATTTACAGAAGCAGAAATAACGCAGTT
>JAKLPV010000147.1 GCA_022013685.1 Anaerolineae bacterium | reverse complement strand
GCACTTTCGGTTTCTCTGGGATTTGACTCTTGTTGGCTTTCTGCGCTTTGGCAGAATATTTTTCTGGACTTTTCGTTTGGGTGGTTGTCTTGGTCATCTCTCAAACTTACCACGTTTTGTCATTCATGCAACAACGCCGAAGAGTATCAAAACTTAATTCAAGAAATTGAACAAGTAAATCCGGGATTTATATTTGTATCGATCAAATCTCCATGCCCAGGTAAAGGAGAAATTCTTATTGAGTACCCGTCACACCAAAATAGGTTGCAAATAGAAGAACTAATCGGAGATGAAACATTCTTTGGGATTCCCTATCGTGGAATCAATACCTGAGTACATCAATCCGCGCTATTTGAGCTGCTCCTCATCGTAGCATTTTATGAAAGACATGAGAATGAAAAAGAACACACTGCTTTTAGGAATTTTTGTGCTGCTCGCCTTCCTTGTCTCCGCAGCCCTGTATCTTTTCAATCCGATGGCAATGGTGATAGATAAAAATTCGCCGGTTGCTGCCAGTGTGGATTTCGCTCATCAGGATGTTCTGGACGATACAGTCCCCAACGCGTCTTTTGAATCGGTTACTGTCAGCGGCGTTACCCTCCATGCTGGGAATTATCGTCTGGAAACCAACCAGGAAATCAGCCGGGGGAATCACATGCTTGCGATTGATGTTTGCTACGATATGCTGGATGCGAGTGATTGGCTACCACGAAATACCTCGTTTGTTGATGCGCGAGGATTGGAAGTTTCTCCTCAATACCTATCTGTGATTGAAATTCGCTATCCTCCCCAACTGGTGGATGGGAAAACGCAGCAACTCGTCACGGATGGAAATCGTGACAGATATCAAGATGCTGTACCCGGTCAGGAAATTGGCCAGCGTTGTGATACCCTGCGCGCTGTCTTGCCGGAAGGGTTTGATACATCCAGCTTTATCATCACCATCGATAGCATTGCCCGCAACCCTTCCGAATCTGATGTATGCGGCCCGTTGGATGGTGGCGATAGCGAATACTTGAAGAAGATTCAATCTGCTTTGGACGAGCAAAAAACTGGTATCAAAATCAAACATAAATGGGAGAAGGGTGAGGGAGGAGGCCCTTGTGGGCTTGAAATTATCCAAAAGCCAGACGAGATGTCTGAGAGCGAAGCCCGGGAAATTATCCACGACGAGGAAATGTTCACTGACCTGTTCGGGGTGCGCGGCCCCTGGGTTTTCAAGGGCAGCGTGAAATAAACAGCAGGGATTTTGAACTCCAACAATTTTGTTGCTCCACAAAAAGCGCCGAGAATTTCCGGCGCTTTTTTGCGCCTCGCACTTGACGCTTTGAGTCTTTCAACATAAGATAAGCGCGTTAGAACAAATTTACAGTCTTGTGGAGTCCAAAAGTCTTTGCAAACCCTCCGCGTGCCAGACTTTTGACCCCCAATATCGGGAGATATTGGACTCCTAAAAAGGAACCCTTATGGAACTAGGCCTCGTTCGAAAAATAGACATCGATACCGAAATGCAGCAGTCGTACCTCGACTATGCCATGAGCGTGATCGTCTCGCGCGCCCTGCCCGACGCCCGCGACGGCATGAAACCTGTCCAGCGCCGCATCCTGTATGCCATGTACGACATGGGCCTGCGCGCCGACAGCACTTACAAGAAATCGGCGCGTATCGTTGGTGAAGTGCTCGGTAAATACCATCCGCACGGCGATTCGGCGGTTTATGAAGCCATGGCGCGCCTGGCGCAGGATTTCTCGATGCGCACCATGCTCGTCGATGGGCAGGGTAACTTCGGCTCGATCGATGGCGACCCGCCCGCGGCCATGCGTTATACCGAGGCCCGCCTTTCGCCTGCCGCGCTCGACATCCTGCTCGATATCAACAAAAACACGGTCGATTTTGCCACCAATTTCGACGACACCCTGACCGAACCGACCGTTTTACCGGCTGCCATCCCCAACCTGCTGGTCAATGGCGCGACCGGCATCGCCGTTGGCATGGCAACCAGCATCCCGCCCCACAACCTGGGCGAAATTAGCGATGCGCTGATATACATGCTGCAACATTGGGAAAAGCTGGACGATATCGACGTTTCGCAGTTGATGCGCTTCGTCAAAGGGCCAGATTTCCCGACCGGCGGCGTGATCATCGAATCGCATGGCGACCAGGGCATCGAAACGGCTTACGGCACCGGGCGCGGCAAAGTCACCGTCCAGGCGCGCGCCCACCTTGAAGAGATGGAACGCGGCAAAAATCGCATCATCGTCACTGAACTGCCCTACCAGACCAACAAATCCAGCCTGATCGAACGCATTGCCGAATTGGCCCGCGACGGCCACCTGGACGGCGTCTCGGACCTGCGCGACGAATCTGATCGCCAGGGCATGCGCATCGTCATCGAACTGACCAAAAATGCCGACCCCGAAGCCATCCTGCGCGACCTGTACAAGCGCACCCCGATGCAGTCGACCTTCAGCATCATCCTGCTGGCCCTCGTCGATGGCGAGCCGCGCATGCTTTCGCTCAAGCAGGCCCTGCGGGTGTATGTCGAACATCGTTTAACGGTCATCCGCCGCCGGGCCGAGTACGATCTGGCGAAGGCCAAAGCCCGCGCCCATATCCTCGAAGGCTACCTGGTTGCCCTGAAAAATCTCGATGAAATCATCGACCTGATTAAAAAATCGCCGGACGTTGAAACCGCCCGCGAACGCCTGATGAAGCGTTACAAACTAACCGACCTTCAGGCCAACGCCATCCTTGAAATGCAACTGCGCCGCCTGGCCGCGCTCGAACGCAAAAAGATCGAAACCGAATACAAGGAACTCCAGGCGCTGATCAAGGAACTCGAAACCTTGCTCAAATCGCCTGTCAAAATGCGCGCCATGGCCGCCGAAGAACTGCTCAAGGTCAAAGCGGCCTACGCCGACCGCCGCCGCACCCAAATTGTCAGCCTCGAAGGCGGCAAAGAGATGAAATCCCTGCTGACCTCCAGCGACCTGCTGCCCGAAGAGAGTGTCTGGGTGTCGATGGACAAAAGCGGGATGATTTCACGCACGTCTGAAGACAAGTCCCCGCGCCTGAGCGGAATCGACGCCCCGGCTTTTCTTGTGCGCGGCTCGACTCACGATACGCTTTATCTCGCGGCTGCGAATGGCAAATCTGCGGCTGTGGCGGTTCACACCCTGCCCGAAAGCCCGACGCCGTTTAACAAGGTTTGCCCGCTCAAAGCGGATGAAAAACCGGCCTGCGCCTTTGTGCTGCCGGCCCAGAAGTCATCCCTGCCTGAAGAGACCTATGTCTTCACCACCACACGCGGCGGCATGGTCAAAAAATCGCTGCTCGGCGAATTACCCGGCCCCTCGGCCCAGACTTTCTGGCTGTGCAAAGTCAACGATGGCGATGCCCTCGGCTGGGTTTCCCTGACCGACGGCAAACGCGAGCTTCTGCTGGCGACGGCCCTCGGCATGGCGATCCGCTTCGACGAAGACGAAGTCCGCCCGATGGGGCTGGTCGCCGCCGGAGTCAACGCCGTCAAACTGGGGGTCGGCGACGAAGTGACCGGCGCGGAAGTGATTAACGGACTCTCTCACGAAACCACGGACAAAAACGGATTTGCGGATGTCTTCCTGATTGGCTCGGACGGCAAGGCCAAGCGGGTTGCGCTGAAAGACTTTCCGTCTCAGGGTCGTTACGGACGCGGAGTCATCGCCTGGGACCTGCCGCTCGGCATCAAACTGGCCGGGATCGCGACCGGTAAGCCCAATAGCATGGTCACCATCCACCTGCTCAAAGCCGCCGCCAAATCGGCCCGCTTGGACGAGGCCGGCTTGAAGAAACGCGCTGCCACCCGCGGCGATGTGGTCACCGAAGTCAAGCCCGGCGACGCCGTGCTCGGCCTGGTGGTTGCCTGGTCGGTGGAACGCTTCCTGGGCGGCGGAAAAGGCCCGGCCAAACATGCGCCGACCGTCGATAGCGGCAAGCCGCAGCAGCTCAGCCTGCTGTCTCCTCCGAAGGAGAAGAAAACTGCCGACAAAGAACGAACGACCACGGATACGGTGAAAACCCCGGCGGCGAAGGCCCAGAAAACCGCCGGCAAAGGATCAACAACGAAGGCCGCGGCAGCGAAGAAACCAGCGGCGAAGGCTGGCGCAGCCAAGACCCCGGCGAAAAAGACGCCTGCTGCCAAGGCTCCTGCAATAAAACCTCCTGCTGCCAAGACGCCGGCCAAGAAAAAGCCTGCGGCAAAAACACCTGCCGCAAAAGCTCCGGCTGCAAAGAAACCGGCCAGCAAAAATTAAATCAAAAGCCCCGCGATGCAAATGTCGCGGGGCTTTTTGTTGTATAATCAATGTGACCACATTAAGCACCACATGGAGCAGTATATGGCAAAGGAAATCGGAATTCGTGAATTGAAAATACATGCATCTGAAGTGGTGCGGGCTGTTAAAGAGACCCGCGTCCGTTACGTCATCACCCAGCGCGGCAAACCGGCAGCCTTGATCATTCCGCTGGATGCCGCGCCGCCCCAGGACGAAGACCCGTGGGAACGTTTGCTGGCTTTGCGGAATGAGTTGGCGCATGGGTCGCAAAGTGAGAAAAGCATTCTCGATATTCTTTCGGAAATGCGCGATGATTGAGCCTGTTACCATCGATGCCAGTGTTTTTGTTAACGCGTTCAGCCCAACTGAGGTGGGTAGCGACAATAGTTTGGCATTTATTGAAAAGATGCAAAAAGATAATTTGCCAATCATCGCCCCAACTTTGTTGATCACTGAAATTGCGGCAGCGATTGCGCGCAAGAAGGGTGATTCTGAACTGGCAATCTCAATTGCCAACCAGGTCGCCAACCTGCCTAACCTGATGCTGATCGACCTCGATAAAAGTCTTGCCCGCCTCGCTGCTGAAACAGCGGCTGCCCACAAACTGCGCGCCAGCGATGCGGTCTATGTGGCCGTGTCGTTGCGTTTTGGCACGACCCTGGTCACGCTCGATCGGGAACAGTTGGAACGCTTTGATCAGGCGGTCAGCCCGCAATAATGGAACCAAAGGCTGGTCTGGGGCGTCACACTCTTGTACGTTCAATTTAATTACAGGAGTAACTCAATGAAAACACACAAATTGATTTCGTTATTTGCCCTGGCCCTGGTTCTTGGGCTGGCGGCTTGCAGCAGTGCGGCGCCCAGCGCAGATTTAAAAGGCACTTCCTGGGCGCTGGTTGAGATTTCAGGCCAGCCGGCTGTGGCAGGCAGCAGCCCCACGCTCAGTTTTGAAGAGGAGCAGGCTGGCGGCAACGGCTCGTGCAACAGTTTTGGCGGCGAATACACGCTGGATAACGACAAACTGACCTTTGGGCCGCTGGTTTCAACCATGATGTATTGCGAAGAAACGATGGAACAGGAAACTGCCTACCTGGCGGCGCTCCAATCTGCGGCGGCATATCAAATGGAAGATGGCCGTTTGTTGATTTTGGATGCGGAGGGGGTTGTGGTTCTGGCTTTCGAGCCGCAAGAATAATTTTAGTTTGAGCCCCAAAGAGACAGTTCGTGTATTTTGCGCGAACTGTCTCTTTTTTTTAATCCCTTGACTCTTTTTGGGTCACTATGATACTATATCACTAGTTATATATAAATATAAGGATATAATCTCATGTCTCTCGAACACGCAGTTTTAGGGCTACTCAGCTACGAACCGATGACCGGATATGACATCAAAAAAATGGTCGATCTGTCGGTCTCCCACTTTTGGCCGGCAGTCCAAAGCCAAATCTACAAGACCCTTGGCCGGATGGAGGCCGATGGCTGGCTGACGGTTGAAACCATCCCGCAGGAGCCGCGTCCGCCGCGCAAGGTTTATGCCATCACCGAGACGGGCCGCGCCGAGCTGCTGGCCTGGCTCGAAGCGCCCCAGCCGCCCTCCGAAGTGCGCCTGGCCTGGCTGATCCAGGTCTTCTTTGCCGGGCGGATCAGCGACGAAAAAGTGATCACCCTGTTGGAACATCAACTCAATATCCAGCGCAGGCGTTTGCAGGGGTTTCGCGCCATACCGGATGAGAATCGCGAGAGCATGAGCGAAGATGACCCGCGCGAACGCTTTTTCTGGATGCTCACCGTGGATTATGGTCTGGCCAGCGCCATGGCCCAGGCCCGCTGGCTCGAAACTGTGATTGCCAGCCTGCGCAAAGGCGAATATCGTTTACCAACCATTGAATCATAAGGAGTTTTTATGTCGCAACCCAATCTCTCCACCCCAGCACGTATTGCACTCGGACTTTTCCTGGCTGTTTTGGGCGGTTTGGCGTTTGTGCTGGCCTTTCCGCCGTATGAGATCTGGCCGCTGGCGTTGGTCGGCTTTATCCCGGTGCTGGTGGCGCAGTATCGCATCATGCCGCCCAAATTCTCGTCGCTGGCCTCGGCGGTGGCGGTCGCGGTCTGGCTGCAAGGCTATCTGGGGCCGGTTTTCGCCCCGGTCGGGACTTTTATGGTTTGGCTGCCGCTGATCGCGGCGGGCATCAGCCTCCTGGCCGATGGCGGTCAGCGCGCTTTCCACGCCAAAACCGGCTATCGCTGGTTTGTTCTGGGCGGCGTTGCCAATTGGTCGGGGAGTGAGATGATCCGGCTTTTTATCCCGGTTGCCGGGACGTGGGCTTTCATCGCCTATCCGTTTTACCGTCAACTGTGGCTGATCCAACCCGTCAGCATTTTCGGGATCATTGGGATGGGCATGCTGGTGATGCTGGTCAACCATGTTTTGGCCCTGTGGCTGATGAGTTGGCTCGACTCACGTTGGAAGTTGGCCTCCGATGCTCCGGCCCTCGACCCCGGCCTGTTGCGCGGTTGGACGGTCGCGGGTGGGGTCGTGTCCGCTTTGTGGGTGGCGACCAGCCTCGTGCTGTGGAACATGCCGCTTGGCACGCCGACCGTCAAGGTGGCCGCCATCCAGCCTGATGTTTCTCCGATCGTCAGCGCCAACCAGGGCGTGGATGTGGCCCAAATCCACGCGCGCATGATCGAACAGACCCGCGAGGCCGCGGCCCAGGGCGCGCAGTTCATCGTCTGGCCGGAAGGCTCGTTTTTGTGGGACCCGCAGGTGGAAGACCGGCTGGGTTTGGCCGGCCTGGCCGCCGAGACGGACGCGCACCTGGCGCTGGGCTATGTGGTTATTCTGGAAAACGGTTTCCGCAACGAGGCTACGATTCTGAACCCGCAGGGAGAATTTTTGGGTGTCTTTGGCAAGGATCATCCGGTGGTCTTTGGCGGTGAGACCAGCCTGAGCCGCGGCACGTATCCGGTGTACCAGACGCCGCTGGGTACGTTGGGCACGATCATCTGTTACGACCTGGATTACACCGATACGGCCCGCAAGCTGGCCGCGCAGGGCGCGCAGTTGATCGGCGTGCCGTCGAACGACTGGGGCAGCATCGCTGACAAGCATTTTACGCACGTTGTTTTTCGCGCGGTCGAGAACCGGGTGGCGATGGTCAAGGCCGATGGCGGCTTCGACTCGGCGGTCATCGACCCCTACGGGCAGATTCTTGCGCTGGCGGCCTACCCGCAGGGCGGCGAAGCCACCCTGGTGGCGGATGTCCAGATCGGCGACGGTAAGGGCACGATCTCGAGTCTGTTGGGCGATTGGACGGGCTGGCTCGGCCTGGCCGGCATGATCTTCTTTGGCTTCGGCGGCAGTTGGCTGGAGAAGCGCGCGCAGATCAAGTAAAAAATTATCTCAGTAAAAAAATTAAAAAATTCACCGCATCTGCGCGGTGAATTTTTTAATTTTGGGGTCGGGATTAATCCACCGTCAGCGTCTTGGACAAATTGCGTGGAAAGTCGGGGTCGTATCCGCGCAGGACGCTCATGTGGTAGGAAAGCAGCTGCAGTGGCAGAACTGCCAGCAGCGCGGCGATCTCGGGTGTCGAATCGGGGATGACGATCACATCGCTGGCGTTGGCGTGCAGGCGCGGGTCATCCTGTCCGATGGCGATGGCGCGCGCGCCGCGGCAGGTGACTTCGTTCAACCCGCTGACCAGTAGCGGCAAATCGCTCGGCCCGGCCGCGAACAGGATCGGGAAGCCTTTGGTGACCGCCGAGAGCGGTCCGTGTTTGAACTCGGTCGAGAGCATGCCTTCGCAGTGGGCGTAAGTGATCTCTTTCAGTTTCAATGCGCCTTCCAGGGCGATCGGATAGGTTGCGCCGTAGCCCAGGCAGTACAGATCGTTCCAACCGTTGATCTCGGCGGCGATTGTCTTGACCTGTTCGGAAACCATCTCGAGGGTTTTATCCATCAGGGCCGGGATAGTCTCCAGCTCTTGGGTGTCGCGCCCGGCCAGGCGGTAGGCGAGATACAGGAACGAGACAACCTGGTTGGTGAAGGTTTTGGTGGCCGGGACGCTGATCTCGTATCCGCAGCACAGCGGCAGCGAGCAGACGGTGGCCTTGGTCAGGGTTGAGCCGATAACGTTGGCCAGCCCGAAGCAGGCCATGCCCCTGGCTTCGGCCACTTCGAGGGCATTCAAGACATCCTTGGTTTCGCCGCTCTGGCTGACGAACAAACCGACATCCTGGGCGTTGACCGTCGGGGCGTACTGCGGCATGAACTGCGGGGCCAGGACCGGGATAACGGGCCGCCCGGCCAGTTGCGCAAAATAAACCGCCCCGGTCAGGCAGGCGTGGTAACTCGTCCCGCAGCCGATGAAGTACAGGTTGCGGGCGTTCTTCATTTTTTCGACAACGCTCGCCACGTCTGGGGAGCCATCCAGCATGTGCAGCACTTCGAGCGCCACCTGACTCTGTTCGTGAACTTCCTTGAGCATGAAATGGGCAAATCCGCCCTTTTGGACTGCTTCCATCGTTTCTGTGACCAGTTCTGGTTCGCGGGCGATGAGCGAACCGTCCTTGACGGAATGCAGCTCGACCCGGTCATGCCAGAGGGTGATGATCTCGCCATCGTTCAGGCGCATGATCTTGCGGGTCAGGGGCAGGATCGAAGGCAGGTCCGATGAAACGCAGGAGAAATCTTCGCCCAGACCGACCACCAGCCCGGAGCCTTTTTTGAAGGCGTACAGTTTGTCATCGTTAACGCTGCCAATCACAAAGGAATAATCGCCTTGCAGATCGTCATAAGCATGGCGAATGGCATCGATGAAGCCCTCGCCGCGGTTGATGTAGCGCTCGACGGCATGCACGCACGATTCGCCGTCGTTCATCGAGCGCACGGTCATGCCTTCGGCCATGAATTGCTGGCGCAGTTCAACGTTGTTGACCACGTTGCCGTTGTGCGCGCCGACCAGGTCGCCGTCCGAATCGAGATGGGGCTGCGAGTTGACCTGGGAGGGTTCACCGAAGGTCGCCCAGCGCAACTGGGTGATGCCGCGCTGGCCGCTCATCTCGGCGAAATTGTATTTGACCGCGACATCCTTGACCCGGCCAACATCCTTGCGCAGATCGACCTTTGCACCGCTGATGGTGGCCGCGCCAACCGAATCGTAGCCGCGATAGGTCAGCCGCTGGGCCGCTTCGGCCAGGATGTTGCCGAGTGGTTGTTCATTCTTTGTTACGATGCCAAAAATACCGCACATGTGTTTCCTTTCGGGGTAAGTGGTGCGCTGCACCAGATTCTAACTATTGAGCCGTATGTTTAGGGCTTATTTTGCCATCAATTTGTCATTTCGAAGAAGCCGCATAGCGGCGACTGAGAAATCTTGCGTACATTGGGGAAGATTTCTCACCGCTACGCGGTTCGAAATGACAACTGACCGCTGAATAGTTACAAAGATAGATGATTTACGACAGCGGCCAGGTTGGCAGAACATCCATCTCCAGGCCGCTGGTTTGTCCGTGCATAAAGCGGAACGACCCTGCCGCGGCGATCATGGCGGCGTTGTCGGTGGTGTAGGCGAACTTGGGGATGTGAACCTTGAACCCGTCGTTTTGCAGATTCAGGAAGGCTTCGCGCAGCGGTTTGTTGGCTGAAACCCCACCTGCCAGGAGCAGTTCACGCACGCTGTGGGCGCGGGCCGCATCGACGGTTTTGGCGATCAGGTAATCGACAACGGTCGCCTGGAAACTGGCGGCAATATCATTAACGGGGATCGGCTGGCCGGCTTTCTCCAGGTCGCGGATGGTGTAGAGCACGGCGGTTTTGATGCCGCTGAACGAAAAATCCCAGCGATTGTCGGTTTTGGGACGGGTGAACTTGAAGGCTTTCGGGTCGCCGCTTTCGGCGGCTTTCTGGACCGAGGGGCCGCCGGGGTAGGGCAGCCCGAGCAGGCGGGCAACCTTATCGAAGGCCTCGCCAGCCGCATCGTCCAGGGTGGCGCCCAGGCGCTGGTAGGTCAGGTGGGCGGTCATCAGGTCGATCTCGCTGTGTCCGCCTGAGACGAGCAGGGCCACGAGCGGGAATCCCGGCGCTTCAGGCGGATTCTCCGTCCCGGCTTCGTACAGCCACGAAGCGTAGATGTGCCCCTCGAGGTGGTTCGCGCCGACCAGCGGTTTGCCGCTGCCGAGCGCCAGCCCCTTGGCGGCGTTCATCCCGACCACCAGCGACCCGGCCAGGCCGGGTCCGCGCGTGACCGCGATGGCGTCCAGCTCGTTCAGGGTCAGGTTGGCTTTGGTCAGGGCTTCTTCGATGACCGGCAGGATGCTCAAAACGTGCTGGCGCGAGGCCACTTCAGGGAAGACCCCGCCGTAGCGGGCGTGCATCTCCATT